>CAZFBB010000315.1:0-1116 GCA_964517235.1 uncultured Fusobacteriaceae bacterium | reverse complement strand
TTTGTTATTAAAACTTTGTTGTATGTTAAAAATAAACTGCTAAAAAAACAAACTATAAACAAAGTACTTAATAATAAATAACCATCTTCCTTCTTTTTCATAGTTAGTATGAAGAATAAGGAATTCCATTAAGATCTTTTTCATTGGAGTTTACACGTATTTCTCCCAAAATAGGGTTATATACCCATCCTCCTTCATCAGAATTTACTATTATTTCTTTATCGTAGTTATAATAGATTTGGTTTATGTCATTTACTACGTCTTCTGGTATCCTTTTTTCCTTAAACATATTTATTGTGATTTCTTCTGGATATTTTCCGTTATTTTTAGTAAAAGATACATCAATAGCATTTCTGAGAATATTCAAATTTTCTTTTAGCTTTGTTTCTTTTGATTTTTTTATAAGACCACTAAATTGAGGGGTAACGACAGTAGTTAAAATAGCAATAATTGCCACTGCTATCATTACTTCAATTAAAGTAAATCCTTTATTCCTTTTCATTTCTCACCTCCCTTCTAGAATAAATTTTTATTTTTTTAGTTGACAATTTTTTTAGATATAGAAACTATTTAACAAGTAAGAGATAATAAACAATAGTAGAAATATGAATGTAAAGGTTAAAGTAGAGGAGTTTTATGAAGAAAATCAATTTTTTTCAAGATAAATCTAGATTAGCTCTCATGATTTTGTATATAATTCTAACAACTCAAATTTATGTCTATTACCAATAAAACTAGACTATAGATTGCTTGTTGAATTTGTATAATTTTTTAAAGTTTATTTATACAGTAAAAAATATAATTAAACCAAACTTATTTTAAAGTAAAAATTAGTGATTTTTAAATAAAAGTAACCAATTTCAATCTGTTCTAATTGGTTATCAATAGAACATATCTTTCTAAAAAAGAATATAAAAAATAAGATAATTCATTATATTACATAAATTTTAGAAGGGAAATATAGAAAATTTTTTATCATACTTTTTATTCGAATTCTGTTAGTTTATGTCAAATTTTTTTGAAATAATGTTATTAATTAAAGGAGGATTCATTATAACTTTAAATTATCAATTAAAGTTAAAAATTTTTACATGTAAAAATGCCTAGAGAAGGGGT
>CAZFBB010000314.1:0-1266 GCA_964517235.1 uncultured Fusobacteriaceae bacterium | reverse complement strand
ATTTGGTATATCTTTAATTTTTATACCAGTACATATAATTTTGGCATGGATGTTTGTAAAACCCTTTCAAAAAATTCATAGAAAAGAAATGGAAAAAGCAGCTGAAATGGAATCATACTTGGTTGAATCTTTGAACGGAGTAGCAACTATAAAATCTCTTAATGGAGAGGAATTGGCTAATTTTGAAACAGAAAAGAGGTTTATTTCTTTTGTTAAATCAAATTTTAAAGCAGGTTGGATGGGTAATTTGTCCATTTCATTAGAGGGATTAGTTAATTCACTTAGCAATGTAATTATCTTATGGATAGGGGGAATGGAGGTAATAAAAGGAAATATATCAATAGGACAACTTATAACATTTAATGCTTTATTTGGATATTTCTTTGACCCCATAAAGAGGTTGATAAAACTAATACCATCTATGCAGGAAGCTTATGTAGCTTCAGATAGGTTGGGAGAGATACTTGATTTGACAAGTGAAAAGGAGAATGAAAATAAGAAGATAGCATTAAATAATTTTAAAGGAGACATAGAATTTAGAGATGTAGATTTTCGTTATGGAACAAGAGAAATGATATTAAAAAAAATAAACTTAAAGATAAAAGAAGGAGAAAGAGTAGCTATTGTTGGTGAAAGTGGTTCTGGAAAATCAACACTCATAAAATTGTTGACTAAATTTTATCTTCCAACAAGTGGGGATTTATTTATTGATAATCATAATATAAAAGATATAAATCTTGAGAGTATAAGAGAAAATGTCGGTTATGTACCTCAGGAAATATTTTTATTTAGTGGTAGTATAAAGGAAAATATAGAGTTTGGAATGGTGGGTATCCAAATAGAAGAAATTATAGAAGCAGCTAAAAAAGCTAAAGCACATGATTTTATTAGTAATATGCAACTTAGATATGATAGTCATGTAGGTGAGAGAGGTTCTAATCTTTCTGGTGGTCAAAGGCAAAGAATTGCATTTGCCAGAGTTATACTTAAAAAACCTAATATGCTCATACTTGATGAAGCAACAAGTAGCTTGGACAGTGCTACAGAAAAAGCGATACATAGTACTATTGATTATATAAGTAGAAATATAACAACATTAATAATTGCTCATAGATTGAGTACCATAAAAAATTGTGACAAGATAATAATTATGGATAAGGGAGAAATAGTTGAGAATGGTTCTCATGAAGAATTATTAGACAAGAAAGGTAGATATTATGATTTGTGGGAGAGTCAAGTAAATTAAATTGTTTATAAAGTTTTGTA
>CAZFBB010000313.1:0-1283 GCA_964517235.1 uncultured Fusobacteriaceae bacterium | reverse complement strand
AGGAGAAAATAATGATAGAAAAAGGAAGAGTATTTTTTACTTCAGAATCGGTAACTGAAGGACATCCAGATAAGATGGCTGACCAAATATCCGACGCAATATTAGACGCAATATTAAGGGAAGACCCAAAAGCTAGAGTAGCTTGTGAGACTATGTTAACTACTGGTTTAGTAGCTCTTGCAGGAGAGATAACTACTTCTACCTATGTTGACTTCCAAAAGATAGTTAGACAAACTGTAAAAGAAATAGGTTACACAAGGGCAAAATATGGTTTTGACGCAGATACTTGTGCTGTAATATCAGCAGTACACGAGCAAAGTACAGATATAGCTATGGGTGTAGATGAAGCACTTGAATCAAAGGCTGGAAGTATGCAGGATGAAATAGAAGCAGTAGGAGCTGGAGACCAAGGTATTATGTTTGGTTTTGCAACTAACGAAACACCTGAACTTATGCCTATGCCAATTATGACAGCTCATAAACTTGCTAAAAAGTTATCTGAAGTAAGAAAGAATAATACTTTAGATTATTTGAGACCAGATGGGAAAACACAAGTAACAGTAGAATATCTTAATGGAAAACCATTAAGAATAGATACAATAGTAGTAAGTACTCAGCATGATGCAGGAGTTGAGCACTCAAGAATTGAACATGACATAAAAAAATATGTAATAGAAAGTGTAGTACCAGCTCAACTATTAGATGAAAATACAAGGTATTTTATAAATCCTACAGGAAGATTTGTAATTGGAGGACCACATGGAGACGCAGGCCTAACAGGGAGAAAAATCATTGTTGACACATATGGAGGTATGGGAAGACATGGTGGAGGAGCTTTTTCAGGTAAAGATTCTACAAAAGTAGATAGATCAGCTTGTTATGCAGCAAGATGGGTAGCAAAAAACCTTGTAGCAGCAGAAGTAGCAGACAAAGTAGAAGTGCAATTATCATATGCAATAGGGGTAGCACACCCAACATCAATAGCAGTAAATACATTTGGAACAGGTAAGGTAGAAGATGAAAAGATAGTAGAAGCAGTAAAAAGGGTATTTGACTTGAGACCTGGAGCTATTATAAAGGAACTTGACTTGAGAAAACCAATATATAGACAAACAGCTGCTTATGGTCATTTTGGTAGAACAGATATCAACCTACCATGGGAAGCTACAAATAAAGTAGAAGAGATAAAAAAGATATTAAAATAAGTAAAAGGGAAGTCTTTACTTCCTTTCAGGCTAAAGACAAATAAAATTTCTTAACAAAGAAGTTTTATTTGTTTTTTT
>CAZFBB010000312.1:0-1377 GCA_964517235.1 uncultured Fusobacteriaceae bacterium | reverse complement strand
CGGTTTTGAGGGGGCTTCTTGGGATGTAGCAACCCAATGGTTACTATGATTACCAAGCTCTATGGGTAAGCCCTACCCTGTTTATATTTAATATTTTAAAAACAATTTACCTTGATTTTTTATGTTGATACTTGCGTTTAGGTCTCTATCTATTGAGTTTCCACATTTGCAAACATATACTCTATCTGATAGTTTTAGGTCTTGTTTTACTGTACCACAAACTGAACAGGTTTTACTTGATGGATAGAATTTATCTATCTTTAAAAGTTGTTTGCCTGCTAGTTCAGTTTTGTATTTAAGCATAGTTGAGAACATTCCCCAACCATTATCAGATACACTTTTACCGAATTTTAATGCTTGGCTCATGCCTTTCATATTGAGGTCTTCAATTGAGATAGCATTGTATTTATTCACTAATTCGGTAGATAGTTTGTGTAAAAAATCAAGTCTTGAGTTTTTAATTTTATAGTGTATTTTTGCTATTTTAGTTTTTTGTTTGTACCAGTTATTTGAAAATTTTACCATACGTGATAGTTTTCTTTGTGCTTTAACAAGTTTAGATTCTAACATACGAAAAAATCTTGGATAATCAGCTCTTTGGTTTTCAGAACTAACAAAGAGTTCTTTCGTTGGAAAATCTAAACCTACTATGTTATTGTTGCTCGGCACTTGAACTATTTCTTTTTCAAATTCAGTTATGATACTAACAAAATAAGCACCTGTTGGTACTTGACTAATAGTAGCAGATAATATTTTATGATTTTGAGGTATTTGTCTATGAAATTTAGCTTTTAATAATCCTAATTTGGGGAACTTCAACATATTGCCTTCAATTCTTATTGAATTGTTAGTATTTTTAGTTGTATAAGACTTGATATTATTTCTTTTAGATTTAAATTTAGGATATTTAGCTCTCTTTTGAAAAAAGTTTTTAAAAGCAGTATCTAAATTTCTAAGTGAAGATTGAAGCGAAACGCTATCCACTTCTTTAAGCCAAGTTAATTCTTTTTTTAAAGCTGTTAATTCTTTGGCTTGATTAACATAAGTAGTTGATTTTTCTTCATTCTTATATAATTCAATTCTTTGATTAAGAAAATGATTATATGTAAATCTAACACAACCAAAAGTCTTATGTATTAAAGTTAGTTGTTCTTGATTAGGATATATTCTAAACTTAAAAGCTTTATTGATTTTCATAGATTTTTGCACCTCCTTTATGATATAATTATAGCGTATATTAATTTAGTTGTAAAGGAGTTTTTAAAATGAAAGATAATGAATTTAAAAGCAATAGGCACTCAATCTATAATCTGAAATATCACTTAGTTGTGATAACTAAATATAGACACAAATGTATTAACAAAGAAATATTAGATG
>CAZFBB010000311.1:0-1432 GCA_964517235.1 uncultured Fusobacteriaceae bacterium | reverse complement strand
GAGATGCACCAGGAATGAACTCAGCAGTTAGAGCAGCTGCTAAGTATGCAATGAGCAAAGGTATGAAGGTTTTTGGTATAAAAAGAGGTTATGCTGGAATGCTTCATAATGAAATTTTTGAAATGACATCAAAAGATGTAAGTGGAGTTGTTGATAGGGGAGGAACATTTTTATTAACAGCAAGATTACCTGAGTTTAAACAACCAGAAGTGAGAGCAGAAGCAGCAGCTAATTTGAAAGCTCATGGAATTGAAGGACTTATTGTTGTAGGTGGAGATGGATCTTTCCATGGAGCTGATTTATTATACAAAGAGCATGGAATCAAAGCAATAGGAATTCCAGGAACTATCGATAATGATATAGCTGGAACAGATTATACTATTGGTTATGATACAACACTTAATATTATCTTAGATGCTATCTCAAAATTGAGAGATACGGCTACATCGCATGAAAGAACATACTTGCTTGAAGTAATGGGAAGAAATGCTGGAGATTTAGCATTATACTCTTGTTTAGCAGGTGGAGGAGACGGATTATTAATTCCTGAAAAAAATCATTCAATAGATGATTTAGCAAGTCAAATTAACGAGAGAAGAGCACAAGGTAAGTTGCATGATATTATATTAGTAGCTGAAGGTGTTGGAAGTGCTTTTGAAATAGCTAAAGATTTGAAGGATAAAGTCAAATCTGAAATGAGAGTAACTGTACTTGGACATATTCAAAGAGGAGGAACTCCATCAGCACTGGATAGAATAATCGCAACTAAAATGGGAGCATATTCTGTAGAATTATTAGAACAAGGTGAAAGTGGAAAGATGGTTGGAATAGAGTCTAATGAATTAGTTACTTATCCTATCTCACACGCTTGGGAAGCTAAAAAAGAAATTAGTGAGAAGGACTTTGATTTGGCATTAGTTTTAGGAAAATAGATATTTAATACTAAAACTATATTTTGCAGGAAGATATAGGTAGAAGTATTTTATAAAATAGAGAATTTTATATTAAGCAGGAGGTCATAAGTTAATGAAAAAGACAAAAATGGTTTGTACTATTGGACCGAAATCAGAATCAAAAGAAATGTTAGAGAAGTTAGTTAACGCTGGAATGAACGTTATGAGACTTAACTTTTCGCACGGTGACTACGAAGAGCATGGTGGGAGAATTAATACTATTAGAGAAATAGTTAAAGAAACAGGGAAAAGAGTAGCTGTATTATTAGATACAAAAGGACCTGAAATAAGAACTATTAAATTAGAAGGTGGAAATGATGTATTATTGGAAGCTGGTCAAGATTTTACAATAACTACTGATAAAAGTGTAGTTGGGAATAAAAACATCGTTGCGGTTACTTATGAGGGATTAACAGCTGATTTGAAAGCTGGAGATACTATCCTTTTAGATGATGGATTAGTAGGATTAACTGTTAAAG
>CAZFBB010000310.1:0-1501 GCA_964517235.1 uncultured Fusobacteriaceae bacterium | reverse complement strand
AAAGAGAGACAATTCTATCTTTTTTCCAAGAGCAAATTGATATAAAAAAAGATTTGAAGAAGCTAGTAGAATATGTTAAACTTATAGTCGAATAATTTGAAAGTCTATTTGGTCGTGTAAAACTTTACACTACCTTTTGTTAAGGAGAGGAAATATTATGAAAAATACAAAAAAATTACTTGTGACTTCAGAACAGGCATTACTAACGAATAGAGCAATTAAAATTTTAGATGAAAATGAAGAAAAAGTACAAATTTCCATAGGGACGATATTTGTAAAGAGGTATATTTTTGACTTTAAAAATAAAAAAATAGAATTTAAAGGTAAAAGCTATACTTTTGAAAATAATCTAAATTTTGAACAAGATGAGGATTTTGCATATATTATTTTAAATAATAAAAAATTTAAATTATTTATGCTTGATAAAAAGTGTGTTGATACTATTAATGCTATGTGCGATATATTACAGGAACTTGCAAAAGGTAATTTTGGCAAAACAGAATCAGAGACAATGACGACTTATAGATTTAATAAACCATTGCTTTATTTGGATGCACAACTTAATTTTTCTGATACTATAGTTTTATTACCAGAGGAAAATTCCTTTAAATTTGATTTTGGTTTTATGAAACGTCAATATGCAATCTTTAATTTGAGTAATAAAACTTTCAATTATAAGGATAAAGAGTATAGCTTTGATGATATTGAAAGCGTTAAGTTAAATATTGATGGTGAATTTGAAGTAGAAATTTTATTTGAAATTAATGGATTGAAAAAAGCGTTGAAGTATACAACGTTTTTAGAAAAAGGTAAGGAAGTTGAGTATACTGAATATACTAAAAAGATTTTTGATGCTTTTAATCAAGTAATTAAGGGGAATGATATAAAAGTTGATAATAAAAAAGATAGTGATGTATATATTGATGAAACATTAAGCGATGATAAAAAACAAGCGTTATCTTTTATATTGCCACTGACTAAAGGCGTATTAACAAATTTACAATACATTACAAATACTGATCTTAGAAAGTTGTTTTTTAAAGCATCAGTAGCAGAGCTTAATACTGATAAAAGAGGGATAGAAGCATATCAAAAAAAAAATTGAAAATCTTTTTTTGGAGGATGGTTTTTTCAATGATATAGAATCAAAACAAACGGAAGAATATAGATTATATAGTATTATTTTGCTAATGAGAATTGAGAAAGCTATGCTAATTGGACAAAAAAATTCAGAAGATTTATTTTGGGAACGTATGATGGTTTGTACTAAATATATAAAAGATAATAATAGCTCTTATGAGGAATTTGCTAAAAACTTTTTAAAAGGACGAGAAGATTATTTTAAAGATAAACTTGCTGATAATGAAGTTAGTCAAGAGTATATGGATACTACTTTTAAATTAGAGCAAGAAGAAAGCGAAAAATTTATACAAAATTTATTAACAAATCCTAATAGTGTTTGGAATACTGTAAAATTTTAAATTAAGAAAAATAATAAAAA
>CAZFBB010000309.1:0-1512 GCA_964517235.1 uncultured Fusobacteriaceae bacterium | reverse complement strand
TTGGAGTAGATACTATCCAACAAATCAATGCTCAATTAGTAATGAAAAATTACAAGGGGTTTATTAAATAAAAAGATTTGTAAGTTAGGGTTTAGGGCTTATTCGATAAGCCTTATATCTTAATAGATAAATATGCCGCAGTTTTCCTGCGGTTATTACAATTTGTAGATTAATTATAAAGGAGATATAATATGAACTTAATGTTGTTTGGAGCTCCAGGAGCAGGGAAAGGAACTCAAGCTAAATTCTTAGTTGAAAAGTATGGAATACCGCAAATTTCTACTGGTGATATTTTGAGAGCTGCCATTGCTGAAAAAACTGCCATGGGTCTTGAAGCCAAAGCTTTTATGGATAAAGGACAATTAGTACCTGATAGTACAATTGTTGGAATAATAAAAGACAGATTTGGAAAAAAAGATTGTCAAAAAGGATTTATATTAGATGGTTTTCCAAGAACTATAGCACAAGCTGAAGCTTTAGAAGTGCTTATGAAAGAGATGGGAATTTCTTTAGATAAAGTAATCTCTTTAAATGTACCAGATGAGTTAATTGTTGGAAGGATAACTGGTAGAAGGGTATGTTCTAGTTGTGGAGCAAGTTTCCATGTAGAATTTAATCCTTCAAAAGAAGAGGGAAAGTGTGATTTTGATAGTGGAGATCTTATAACTAGAAAAGATGATAATGTAGAAACTGTAAAAAACAGACTAGAAGCATACCATTCACAAACTGCCCCTTTATTTAACTTTTATAAAGAAAGAAACTTACTTGTAGAAGTAGATGGAACTCAAGAAGTAGATGAGGTTACAAAGGAGATTATATTAATCTTAGGATAATTCTCTACATCTTATAAGGTAGAAGGAGATTAGCTATGATAGTTTTAAAAAGCTTAGATGAAATAAAAAAAATAAAAGAAGCAAATCAAATAATTGCTAGACTTTATAAGGATGTATTACCTAAATATATTAAAGCAGGTATTAGCACATTAGAATTGGACAAAATCATAGAAGATTACATTTTGAGTCAAGGTGCTAATCCAGCAACTAAAGGATATGGTGCTGAGTATGGGAATCCTTATCCTGCATCATCTTGTATATCTGTAAATGAGGTTGTAGTACATGGTGTTCCTAGTGCTGATACAATCTTGAAAGATGGAGATATAGTAAGTGTGGATATAGTACCTGAATTAAATGGTTACTATGGAGATTCTGCAATAACTTATGCAGTTGGGGAAATTGATGAAGAATCAACAAAACTTTTAGAAGTTACTAAAAAAGTGCGAGAAATAGCCATAGAAGCTTTAGTTGTAGGAAATAGATTAGGTGATATGGGAAGTGTTGTACAAAGTTATGTTGAAACTAATGGTTTTTCAGTTGTAAGAGAATTTTGTGGACATGGAGTTGGATTCAAAATGCATGAAGACCCAATGGTTCCCAACTTTGGACGAAAAGGAAAAGGACTTAGAATTGAAAATGGAATGGTATTAGCTATAGAACCAATGGTAAACGTTGGATC
>CAZFBB010000308.1:0-1519 GCA_964517235.1 uncultured Fusobacteriaceae bacterium | reverse complement strand
TATGATATAATGTGTTTATTTTGTTTGTGGGAGGAATAATGTCGATAGATAAAGAAAAAATTAAATTTCACATAAAAGGATTATTAGAAGCTTTAGGGGAAAATCCAGAAAGAGAAGGTCTAAATGGTACTCCTCAGAGGGTAGCTAACTATTATGAAGAAGTATTTGAAGGTATAAGTTATACAAATAATCAAATAGCAGATATGTTTAATGTGACATTTGAAGATGATTTGGAAGTGAGTAGAGATAATCACGACATAATAATGATTAAAGATATAGAAATCTTTAGTCACTGTGAACATCATTTGGCTCTTATGTATAATATGAAAGTAGCAGTAGCTTATATTCCAACTGAAAAAATAATAGGTTTGAGCAAGATTGTTAGAATATGTAATATGGTTGGGAAAAGATTGCAACTTCAAGAGCGTATAGCTAGTGATATAATTTATATTATGCAAAAAGTAACAGGAAGTAGAGATATAGCAGTATTTATAGAAGGTGATCATGCTTGTATGACTACAAGGGGAATAAGGAATCCATCTTCTAGAACAGTAAGTACTACTTTTAGAGGAAGATTCCTTGAAGATGTAATATTAAATCAAAGATTAATGACGATGTATAAATAAGCCAAATAGCACATTAGGTGCTATTTTCTTTTTACAATCGGCTTAATAAAATACTTGTAAAAAATCAGAACAAAGAAAGATTTGTAAATTTAACTATCAATTAAAGAAAGGAGGAGTGCATATGGGAAATAGGTATAATATAATTAGAGGAAAAAATGAAAGAGAGATTGTATTGTTAAAAGGTTTTCCTTGTAAGTATGGGAAATGTGCTTTCTGTAATTATATAGAAGACAATTCAACAAATGAAAGTGAAATTAATAGAATAAATTTTGAAGAATTAGAAAAAATTACAGGAGAATTAGGTATATTGGAGGTAATCAATTCAGGAAGTGTATTTGAGTTGCCTAGGGAAACTCTTGTTAAAATAAGAGAAGTTGTAGGAGAAAAGAATATTAAAAAACTTTATTTTGAGGCGTATTGGGCTTATAAAAATAGACTTGAAGAAATAAGAGGATTTTTTAAAGGGGTAGAAATTGTTTTTAAAGTTGGAGTTGAAACATTTGATAGTGATTTTAGAAATAATATACTTAAAAAAAATCTTTTTTATGGAGATATAAATGAAATTAGCAAATATTTTACTTCTGCATGTTTGATGGTTGGTATAAAAGGGCAAACAAAAGAAATGATTAAAAAAGACATAGAACTTGGATTGAAATATTTTAATCAATTGACCATCAATGTTTTTATAGATAATGGAACAGAAGTGAAAAGAGATGAAGAGTTGGTAAAGTGGTTTGAGAGAGAGTATGTATGGCTTTTGGAAGAAGAAAGAGTAGAAGTTCTAGGTGATAATAAAGATTTTGGAGTTTTTGAACAATAGGGTGTTGTAAACAAAAAATCCTTGACAAATTATGAACATTCCTGTATAATCATTGAGAAAAACCTTTCCCACA
>CAZFBB010000307.1:0-1526 GCA_964517235.1 uncultured Fusobacteriaceae bacterium | reverse complement strand
TCGAATTTTAAATTTTTATCTATCATTTTTTTCTCCTTTTTAAACTAGTTTTTTTATAAAAGCTAGTTAAGCCTAGACATCAATTCACCTCCTTTTTTTCTTTTACTTATATAAAACAAAGTTAAAGTTGTTCCTACTTGAAGAAAAAATGCCACCAACCATATAAGTCTATAACCATAATTATTAATAAACAAGCCTATCAACATAGATAAAAAGAAACCACTGAGTGAAATAAGAGCTGAGTAAGCTGACGAATACGAAGCTCTTAATTCTTCTGGTACATAATCTTCAAACCAAATACTAGCTGCATTATTCATTCCATAACCTATTTCAAATAGGAATATTCCTATTAGGTAAAAGTAGAAGTTTTCCTTTAGAAATATAAACAAAAAACCTATTACTACAATAAGTTTTGCTAAAATAGAAATATTTATACTCTTCATTTTTTTACTAAGTTTTATTGTAATCAAATTCCCTAACATAATTATACCCATAAACACCGTCATAAGTGCACCTATGTAACTAGAACTTTTCCCTAATACATAAACTAAGTACATTTGCCAAGATAATATAAATATCAAAAAACCACCTTGACTTAGGGAGCCATTGAGTAGAAGTAATTTCATATTTTTATCTTTAAGACATTTTTTACTTACATCAATTAAGCTTTCTAAAACATTATCCCCTTCTACTTTCCCTTTATTATCAGGTAGATAACCAAGAGCCACTATTCCCAAAACTATATTTATAACTCCCACTAGGACTAATGCAAAAGAAAAACTAATTTTAACGATAAATATACTTAGAAATGCACCCAGCACACCAAAAAATTGTGTAATACTTGAGATTTTGGGAAAAACTTTGTCTTTATCAAAAAAAGTATTTGTACTTTTCATTATATCCATAATCCAAGCTATTGGAGCTCCTGATATTAATGCTAGTCCAAGTGAGATTATTATTTGAGATAAAAGAACAATATAATAATTTGTTGCAAAAGCAAAAACCATCATACCAAGCCCTTGTATTAAATAACCTAAGCCAGCTGTTTTCTTTCTTCCAAATTTGTCAGAGATTATCCCTGTTGGATAATCAAAAATAGCCAAAGATATTGAAGCCACCGCAAAAATACTACTTATCTCCAATGGAGTTAAACTTATGAAATTCATATGCAAAATAAAAACTGCTCCATAAATTTTATCTGCCATGTTAAATAAACTCTTTAAAAAAGTATACAATTTTATTGATTGCCGATACTTAAGTAGTATCTCCATAATATCTCCCCCTATTTTTATATATTAAGAGGTATTATACATATATTTGTAATTTGTGTCAATTTTGTTCTATTCATTTCATATTTCCTCTTATTTTATCAGGTATCATAACAACTTCTACTTCCAAATCCTTTGCTTTGAATTCATTATCAATACATTCTTTCCAATATTCTAAATGTTTTTTATCTATATAATGCTCTGACTCTTCTACTTCCACTCCTCCTTGACCTTGAATAGAATACCAATATAAATATT
>CAZFBB010000306.1:0-1536 GCA_964517235.1 uncultured Fusobacteriaceae bacterium | reverse complement strand
TCATACCTCATTTCCAACCAAAGTTTTCTTTTAAAAACTCATAATTAACAGCTTCTTTTACTTTCTCTTTCCAGATACTTTCATCCATATCTTTGCCTAATATATCATTTTTGGCTGGATTTTTAAATGTCATGGGGTTATCTTCAAGTTTTTGAACTCGAAGTTTTAACTTTTTTCTGTTAATTAATTTTCTCATCTCATCAGATACATATATACCCACAGACAAAGGATCTAGCACGAAGTGAATATTAGGATACTTTTCTCTGAAGAGTTCTAGTGTGTCATCACCATAGTAAGAGAATATGGATAACCTATCTGCCCACCAATGGGATTTCAAAGGATCTATTAAATTCATCTTTATCAGAGGATTTAATATAAAGAAATCTTTATACTGTTGATTTTTATGTAAAATTATTAAAGGTATAAATTGAACATCTTCTGGTTCATAATATTCTTCTATTGCTTCTTTAAAACGAGAAGAAATAAAACCCATATAAGGGTCTATTAAATCTGCGTTTTCTAAAGTTTTAGGCCAGTCTTTCTCACCTCCTGTCTTAACAACTACTCCTGTCGCATCACAGTATGTTCCTATTTTATAAACTTTTGAATCTGGCCGAGGAAGAGATGCGCGAATATGTCGCCCATAACGGTCTATTTGGTAGTACACATTTTTAAAACTCATTAATATTCCCCCCTTTTTATTTTTCAGTTCTAGAGATTCCTTTTTTCTTTTCTTATTTTTGCTAATTTACCCATAAAATTAGGGTTCATTTTTTTTAAATTCATTATTAAATCTCCTCTATATTAAAATAATTCCGTATATTTTAAGTTTACACTGTTAATCATTACATTTCCATCAATATGTTAAGATAAATTTTGCATTTCTGTATCCAAATGTCCTACAGTTATAACTCTATAATAATTCATATTTGGATTTAATCTAAATCTATTCTTTTCTTCTCGTTTCAACATATTCGGAGATTTCTATCACATGCCTGTCTGCTTCTACGGTTGTTATTACAAATTGTTTTTCCATATTCTTACTCCTCCATTTGTATTGTTGATGCTTTTCTTTATTAAAATGACCTGTAACGTCCTATTTACGCAGTAAATATACAATATTCATACATATTATCATATCCAATATTTTTACACTTACAAATCTCATTCTTGCCATTTTGTTGGCCTTCTTTTTTCTTTTCACATATCCATATAAACAAGGTTGCTTTACTCTCATATAACTTGTGAATTTTTTCCGTACCGCTTGCTATATGATGTCTCCCAGCACGAATTAGTTGCTGAGATAATATTAACACGTCTATCTACATATATAGAAGGTATTTGATCCTTTGGAAATAATAAACATAACTACCATTTCATTCTTTCTAACTTTAATACTTCTTGACTTTCCCAAAATTTGTTATTATCAACTTCAAGTTCTAATCTCTTACAATATTCAACTAAAATTTTACCATTTAACCTTTGTCTTATTACACGTTTTTTATAATTATTATCATCTTCAAAAGGCAGCAACTC
>CAZFBB010000305.1:0-1547 GCA_964517235.1 uncultured Fusobacteriaceae bacterium | reverse complement strand
CAACATCAAGGTGTCGAAGCTATATTACCATAATTCAATCTAAATATCAATATAATCCCTTTATTTTTTGAATATACAATCCAAAATTATTTCCCTTTCTTTTATCTTTCTTTTCATCTTCTACTATGCCAGTTAATATATTTCTTCTGTGCACTTTTTTCTTTGGATTTTTATACAGTGATTCATAAGAAAATATGTGACTTTGACTATCAAAAGTAACTTTTCCATTAATTCCTTTTTTGTCTAATAAATCTTGTGATTCACCCATTTCAAATTTAGGTTTAAATTTTGTATCATTCCATGATTTATCACAGCTTTCATTAAAAGCTATTTTTATTATATTTTCTTTTGAACTATTTAAATTGTTTTGATTAAAATATTCTCTAGCTTCTATTTTACCGACGTCTCTTACTTTCTCATCAAATAAACTTTTGTTGTACAAATCTAAATGAATATATCTTTTTTCTCCTTTGATAAATAGATTAATAAGTTTTGTTTTAAGGTTTTTAATTATATATTTTTTGTATATTCCTAGTAAGTCAGAAGAATCTCTGTTTAATTTTCCTAAAATATTATTTTTATATTCTTCTTCTTCAAACCATTCTATTTCTTTAATTTTTTTTCTTAGCTTTTCTTTGTTGTTATTTGTTTTAGGAAGTATTACTTCTACTTCACTAAGAAACTTCATTTTTTTGTTATTAATAATAGGAGTATTTTCATCAATAACAACTAATTCTAAGTATTTTTTTAGTATGCTATCTAAATTGCTTGACTTTAAATTATAGACTTCTAATAACCGCTTTTCTTTATCAAATTTTTCTTCTCTTTTTGAGTCAGTTACTTCTACTACATTTATTTGTTTTTGATTATAAATAAACTGTTCTTTTCTTTGATAAAAATCATTAATAAAGTTTGTATCTAATAATTCTTTATCTAAGCCAACTCTTATGATTTCGTCTAAAATATCTTCAATATTTTTATTAACATTATTAATTCCATTAAGATAAGCAGAAATTAGTTCTTTGTAATTTAAGTGGGCAATTCTGTTTCGTAAATCAAACCTTACTTTTTTAGCCCCTGACTTATTTAACAAAAAAGAGTAATTTAGATGATTTTTTTCTAAAAGCAACTGGACACTATTGTTAAAATGTAGAGATTTCTCGTCAGAATATTTAAATAAAGCATGAATCTCTATATCATTTAACAATTTAAAAATATGTTGATAATACTTCATAATTGGTAAAATGATATTTTTATCAAAAATCTTTGATTCACCTTCTACTTTTTGCTCTAAAAAGTTTAGCTTCTCTACATTTAAACCAAATTTCTCATATATTTTATCAAAATCACTTCTTAATTGATTAAAATCTATAATTCCATAATTTATTATTTCGAATTTTTTACTATTTTTCTCAAACATTCTTAAATTATGGAAAAATTTGTCCTGATTTTCTTCCATGTTGACTTTGATTTTATCTTTTGTTTTACCTTCGATTTCAACAAAGTCAATATTTTTTATATCATAATAATGTTTTTTTACAAAGCCT
>CAZFBB010000304.1:0-1548 GCA_964517235.1 uncultured Fusobacteriaceae bacterium | reverse complement strand
AAAGACCCTAACCTTGCTAAACAAATGGGATATTCTAGTCCAGAAGCATTAGAGGAAACTATTAAAAATGTAGATAAGTATCTTAATACTGATCCTATACAAAGAAAAGCAATTCAAAATGGTAAGTTAGCAGGTGAAACTAAATCTATAGTAAAAAATGGTAAAACTTATGATATCAAATTTGATGAGTTAGGTTTTCCTGATTTGAAAAATTCAGATGCTTTTATTAAAGGTGGAGAAGTTGATTTGATAAAGGATTGTGGGTTGAAAAGTGAAGACTTAAGAAAAATGACTGGAACTAGCCATATGGAAAAGGCAAGTGAATTTTTACAAAAAAAAATAGATGCAGGAGAAATAGATTTAAAGAAATTACTAAAAGAACAAGGTTATTCAGATAAAAAGATAAAAATTGTTATGGATTCAATATCTGAAGGTAAAGGAAGTTTAGATAAAATACTAACTTGGCACCATCATCAGGAGACAGGAAAGATGTTATTGGTAAGGTATGATGTTCATAATGCTATAGGTCATACAGGTGGAAATTCACTTTGGGGAATGGGAATTCATTAATAATTATAAAGGAGTTTAATATGAATAATATTAATTTATTGTGGAAAAGATATGGGGAAACTAGTATGGAATTAATTTTAAAAGTAGAGAAATACTTTAATGTTAAGTTTCCAAAGGATTACATTGAAATAATTAATTTATTTGACGGATATGGTTTGTCTGTAAAGGGTTCAGATGGAAATTATTATGAGCCAATGATTGAGATAAAAAAAGGGCATAAAGAAGTTATTGATTTCTTTCATTTTGACGAAGATGAGCTTGATACAGAAGAGGAAGAAGCATTTTTATCTGTTCCAATAATTGATTATCATACAACAGATTCAGAGTTCTTGCCTAATCCAAATAAGATGATTTCATTTGGTGGCACAGCGGGAAAACATTTGTTTGTTTTTGATTTTAGAGAAAATAAAGAGGAGCCTTCTATTTTATTCTGGAATACCGATGAAATAAATCAAGATGCTTATGAGATGTCTCCAGAAGAGTACTATGAAGAATATGGTGAAGATATAGAAGTAGGTAAAAATTATGGTTTTTATAAGATTGCAGATAGCTTTAATGAACTTATGGAGAATATTGTTACAAAAGATTTAAACTAAGTGACCTTAAAGACCCTTTTAAAGAGTATGAAATTACCTTAGAAGAAGAGAAAATATAGAGCTATATAAAATAGCTGATAGCTTTAATGAATTTTGGGAAATGATAGTTCCCGACGAAGAGTGATACAGATTATTTCACTTTATTGTGCTTATAGAATTTGGGTATGCTGTCTAGATGAAGTTGAAATGGAAGAGTTTAGAACAACTGATGATTTTTATGACTTATACGATAATTGGAAGGATTTTTATTATAACCCTAATATTTAAAAGAACTCGTAAGAGTTCTTTTTCTATATATTACTCCCCTTCTACCCCTACCTCATATTTAACATGGCTTTGTAAATTTCACTACAAAATACAAAAAAGATAACCCTTATTATTA
>CAZFBB010000303.1:0-1549 GCA_964517235.1 uncultured Fusobacteriaceae bacterium | reverse complement strand
GGGAGAAAGTCAGAATGAGTGTACATTTAGGTATTGGAGTTTTAATTTTTGTAGTGAGTTTTTATTTTATCGTTAGTGAAAAGATAGCTCCTGTTTGGGCTGCCTTATTTGGTGGAATGCTTATGGTTCTCACTGGAATAATAAACGAACATGAAGCTTTTGAAGCTATTGCTCAAAACTTAGAAATTATCTTTTTATTAATGGGTATGATGATTATAGTTAATGTTATTGCTGAAACGGGTTTATTTCAATGGTTTGCGATTAAAATAGCACAGTTTGTTAAGGGAGAGCCTTTTGCTTTAATGGCTTTGCTTGCTATTATAACAGGAGTATTTTCTGCATTTTTAGATAATGTTACAACAATACTTCTAATGGCTCCAGTTTCAATCTTACTTGCATCACAGTTGAGAGTAGATGCCTTTCCATTTTTGATGGCAGAAATAATGGCATCTAATATTGGAGGAGCAGCAACTTTAATTGGAGATCCGCCCAATTTGGTTATTGGTGCAGAAGCAAATTTTGGATTTAATGATTTTTTAGTTCATATGGCACCTATAGCTATTATTAACTTAGTAGTTATAATTGGAATTTTTTATGTACTATTTGGTAAAAAAATGAAAGTAAGTAGGGATTTAAAAGCTAGGATTATGGAATTAGATGCTAAAAAAGCGCTGAAAAATAAAAGGTTGGTAAAGCAAGCATTAACTATATTTTTCATTGTAATAATAGGATTCTTAACAGACAGTATATTTCATAGAGGATTAGCTGTAATTTCAGTTAGTGGAGCAGTTTTTTTATGTATCTTAATAAAAAGAAATCCTCATAATACTCTAAAGGAAGTTGAATGGGATACATTATTGTTCTTTATTGGTCTATTTATATTAGTAAAGGGTATTGAAGAACTTAATATTATTGATATTATTGGGGAAAAAATTATAGCTTTAGTAGATGGGAATATGACTTTATCTTCATTATTTATTCTATGGTTTTCTATGTTTTCTACAGCTATAATTGGAAATGTTTCTCATACAGTAACATTTTCTAAAGTAATCCATGTAATCAGTCCACATTTTTCCAATTTTAATACGGACACATTATGGTGGGCTCTATCAATGGGAGCTTGTTTTGGAGGAAATTCAACATTGGTTGCTTCAGCAGCAAACTTAGTTGCTTTAGGTGTATCAAACAAATCAGGAAGAAAAATAACTTTTGGTGAATTTATCAAATATGGTATTTCAATTACTATAATTACCACAGTAGTTGCTTCTACCTATCTCTATTTCCGCTATTTATAGGTTTATGAAGGTTTGTGAGTGAACTTGATGAATCTTGAGTTTTATGATAAAATAGAATAAGAGATAATTGAAAGAGAGAGGTAAATAAATGGATATGAGGTTTATAACTATGTTTATATTCCTAGGAACTATTACTTTCTTTGGTGGATTCAGATAGGGATAAAAGAGCTTGGCTAATTTAGTTAAGCTCTTTTAATATAGTTAATATTTAATAAGGAATAGTTAATAATGAGTAACTAGTAGTGAGTAGAGAG
>CAZFBB010000302.1:0-1552 GCA_964517235.1 uncultured Fusobacteriaceae bacterium | reverse complement strand
CCTTCTTCGTCTTCAGCAGCTAAATATCTAATATCATTAAAATCTGCTTTTCCTTCTTTTACTTTAACATATGGTGTTTCAATAAATCCATATTTATTCACTTTACCATATGTAGCTAATGAACCTATAAGACCTATATTTGGCCCCTCTGGAGTTTCTATAGGACATATTCTTCCATAATGAGAATCGTGAACGTCACGAACTTCGAATCCAGCTCTTTCTCTTGAAAGACCTCCTGGTCCTAGAGCTGATATTCTTCTCTTATGAGTTAATTCTGCTAGCGGATTTGATTGATCCATAAATTGAGATAATTGACCTGAACCAAAGAAATCCAATATTAATGCATTCAAAGGTCTAGTGTTAAGTAGTGATTGAGGAGTTAAACTAGTTACTTCTTGTATAGTCATCTTTTCCTTAACCATTTTAGACATTTTTGCCATACCAGATTTAATTTGCATCAATAATAACTCTCCAACACCTCTAACCCTTCTATTAGATAAGTTATCTATATCATCTGTATATCCTTCTCCATTATAAAGCTTCATAACATACTTAATTGTTGCTACTACATCTGCTTTAGTTAGAGAAATTTCATTTTCTTCTTCTTCTATCTTTAATCTCTTATTCATTTTGTATCTTCCAACTTGAGCAAGATCATATCTTTGAGGATTAAAGAACATCTGTCTAATAAGTGATTTAGCACTATCTACAGTTACTAAGTCACCAGGTCTTAATTTTTTAAATACTTCCAAAACTGCTTCATCTGAATTTTTTGTATTATCATGTGCAAGAGCATTTGCTAACACTTTATCTTCTGGTTTTACTTCCCAATAAGATATCTCTTCGATATTTAAATCAATTAAAGCATTTATAGTTTCTTCATCTAATACTCTTTCAGATTCAAATAAAACTTCTCCAGTTTCTTCATCATAGATTTCAGTATTTACAAATGAACCTTCAATTTCTGTTCTAAGTTTTGATAATAACTCTTCTTTTGTTTTATACTTAGCCAATTGTTCTCTAATATTAAGAGATTTCACTTCTAAAAAATCATCCATTATTTCCGAATTTGAATTATAAAAGTCGACTGCTTTTAAAAATACTGTTGATAAAACTTTTTTCTTTCTATCAATTTTAACATTTAAAAAGTCATTTTTATCTGTTTCAAACTCTAACCAAGTTCCTTTATATGGAATAATTTTTCCTGTATACAAGTCTTTACCAGTTTGAATATTAACTTCTTTGTTAAATGAAACGCCTGGAGATCTATGTAACTGCGATACAACTACTCTTTCAGCTCCATTTATAACGAAAGTTGCACTTTCCGTCATTAAAGGAATTTCTCCAAAGTATACTAAAGATTCTTGAATTTCATTTCCAGCTTTTTTGTTAACTAATCTTAGCTTAACTTTTAGTGCTGCAGAGTAAGTTTTTCCTCTTTTTTTACATTCTAATTCGTCATTTAAAGGAGCATCATTTTCATGTAATTCATACCACAAGTACTCTAATTTAATATCTCCTCCATTTGATGACTCAATTGGAAACACCTCTC
>CAZFBB010000301.1:0-1559 GCA_964517235.1 uncultured Fusobacteriaceae bacterium | reverse complement strand
CAAGAGGTGCTGAGTTAGAAGAAGCAGTGGCTCAATTAAAAAATGGAGAAATCTTAATGTTTGAAAATACTAGATTTGAAGATATTGATGGTAAAAAAGAATCTAAAAATGATTCTGAATTAGGAAAATACTGGGCTTCATTAGGAGATGTTTTTGTAAATGATGCATTTGGTACTGCTCATAGAGCTCATGCTTCAAATGTGGGAATAGCAGCTAATATTGCTGAATCAGCAGCAGGATTCTTAATGGAAAAAGAGATTAAATTTATTGGTGGAGCAGTAGATGCACCTGAAAGACCTTTAATAGCTATTTTAGGTGGTGCTAAAGTATCTGATAAAATTGCAGTTATAGAAAACTTAATTCCAAAAGCTGACAAAATAATTGTTGGTGGAGGAATGATGTTTACATTCTTAAAAGCAAAAGGATTAAATATAGGAAAATCTTTATGTGAAGAAGATAGATTAGAATTAGCAAAGGAACTAATGGAAAAAGCTGGAGATAAATTAGTACTTCCAGTTGATACAGTTCTTGCTGAAAAATTTGCAGCTGATGCAACTCATAAAGTTGTAGCAGTGGAAGATATTGCAGAAGGAGAAGAAGGATTAGGACTTGATATTGGTCCAGCTTCAGTTGAGCTATTCTCAAAAACTTTAGCAGGTTCAAAAACTGTTGTATGGAATGGACCTATGGGTGTATTCGAAATGGACGCATTTGCTAAGGGAACTATAGCAGTTTGTGAAACTATAGCAGGATTAGAAGGGGCTACTACTATAATTGGTGGTGGAGATTCGGCTACAGCAGCAATTCAACTAGGATTTGCAGACAAATTTACTCATATTTCAACTGGTGGAGGAGCTTCATTAGAATATTTAGAAGGAAAAGTACTACCAGGTGTGGATTCAATCTCTAACAAATAGTTTAGATAATAATTAAGACGGCTTAAGTCGTCTTTTTTTTCTTTAGGAAATTATACTTTTCAATATTGGCTGAAAATATGAGCAAAAGTTGAAGTGAAAATTAAATTTGAAAGAAATAAAGAAAATTTGAACGACAAAAAGAGCATTTTTTAGTGTAGATTTTATGTGAAAAATCTTATTTTGCAATAGACTTCTAAGTGAAAAAATATTCAATAAAAGGAGGAATAAAGGAGGTTACTGAAAAAGTCCCAAAATTTCAATTTTCCACAATTTTATCCAAGCTATAACCAAATAGAATCAAGAAATGAAATTTTTTTAAATTTAAAAAACAGAACTTTTTCAGCAGACTTGAATAAAGAATATTTTAGATATAAGATTGAGCAGCAATTGGAATAAAATAATTAAATTTTTTAAAAATAAATTTATATAAAATAAGAAATTTAAAAGGATATTTTTTTATTTTGAGTAGAATAATTTCAAAGTACCATGAAATTATTGAAAAAAAAAAGAGAAAAAACATTTAGAAAGTGTTGACAAAAAGTGCCTTTAATGGTATTATTATATTCGCCTTGGTAAAGAGGTTTAATATGTCGGAATATGGCGCAGCCCGGTAGCGCACTTGCCTTGGGAGCAAGGGGTCGT
>CAZFBB010000300.1:0-1572 GCA_964517235.1 uncultured Fusobacteriaceae bacterium | reverse complement strand
AGGTCTATATCTCCAATTTTATTAGTTATTCTAAATTCTTTATTTTGATTTAACAATTCTAACCTCAAATCTCCTATGTTCAATAACACTTCATTTATGCTACCAATTTTTTCAAGATTGACATCTCCAGTGCCTGACTCAATTTTATCTATATAATTAATATTAGACATATTTATATCTCCAATTGTTAACTTTACCTTTGCATTATTTACATGAGATACATCTATTTCTCCCGTATCCATTTCTAAATCAACATCAAATTTGCTTTCTTCTGGAAGAGTTATAACTACTTCTACTTCATTATTTACCCCTTTGTATATTAATCTCTTATTTTTTATTTCAAATTCTTCATTATCTAGATTGCTTTTACTTTTTAAATAAAATCCAAATTTCTCACCTTTTTTAATATCAATAATCCCCTTCTCAAGAGTTATCTCTATATTTTCAATTTGATTCTTATTTATTTCAAATTCTTTATCAAACTTACCTACTTCTTTTACATTCTTTTCCCAATTACTTAAGCTTATTCCATCTTTTGATAGGTAAATAGCCAAGGTAAAAGATGACAGAAGAAAAATCGTTAGAAAAATTAAAAATATCCTTTTCATTCTCTACCTCCTTTAACAAAATTTATATTAAACTTGGCATATTTCGACAATATTTTAAATGACCATTTGGATAATACAATAGAAAGTATTACAAACATTCCACCTAAACTAAAAAGTAATAAACCTACCAAAATAGCTACAAAAGGTGGACTAGTAAGAAGCATTATCGGAAAACCTAACAATACAACTAGTCCAACAAAAAAGCTTACAAGCCCTGCTCCTACAAATGATACTCCCACTATCAAAATAGTAAAAACAATTGCCAAAAGAGCTATTATCGGCCCTATCATTATTGTTAAATTAAAAAAACTAAGTGTTAATATAGCAAAAGTCGCTCTAATTGTATTTTTAAAAGTCATATTTTTCTTTGTTTCTTTTATTAAATAATCTGCCCTCAATTCCTTCGCTATTTTTTTAGGATTTCCCAAAGATTCTGCTACTTCTTCTTCTTCTCTTCCGCTTTCTACTGCATCATAAAAGTATTCTTCATAATCTCTAATTATTTCTCGCTTCTCGTCAATCTCCATTGAACCAAGAGCCAGGTCAAGCTCTTTTAACCATCTGTCTTTTTTCATCTTCATCTCCATTAAAATATTAATTTAAGTATTATAATTAAAGGTAAAAATACTATCAAGATTGGAATGGCTAAGACTGGTAATAGCACAAAAGCCATTAAAGTTAGTATTGTACCAACAAAGAATATTGCCAAAGCCAAACTCCATTTGATTAAATAATATGTAATTATCATTGTAAATAAAATACTTATTATTGCAAATGGATTAATTATCATCATAACTTCTACCTCCTAAATCCCCAACAATTCATTTACTTCTTTACTAAAACTTATCCATTCAGTGACCATATTAGCTAATACTCTATGCCCCTCTTCTTCTAGTTTATAATATTTTCTAGGTGGTCCACTTTCAGATTCTATCAAATAAGTTTCTACTAGTTTCTCCTTACG
>CAZFBB010000299.1:0-1585 GCA_964517235.1 uncultured Fusobacteriaceae bacterium | reverse complement strand
TTAATCTCTTGGTAACGTTCATGTCCTTTTCCAGTAAGAATAAGAACATCACCACTTTCAGCGTCATTTATCATCTTTTCAATAGCTTTATTCCTATCTATTTCTATCTTATAATTTTTAAAGCCTGCTTCTTCTACTCCTCTAGCCACTTCATTAGCGATATTATAAGGATCTTCACCTCTAGGAGAATTTGAAGATATCATTATATAATCAGAATATAAAGCAGCAATTCTACCTAAAACAGGTCTCTTTTCTCTATATCTCTCACCTGTACCGCTAATCATAGTGAAGATTCTTTTTGGCTTACAGCTTCTAAGGGATATTAATACTTTTTCTAAAGCATCTTCAGTATGAGCATAATCAACAATAACTTTAATTCCATTTTTTTCTATAATTTGCATTCTACCTTCAACAAAAGATAAAGTTTTGAGCTTTTCATTTAGATTTAAAGTATTTTCTTCGAGTTTTTCAACTAAACCTATGGCAGCTAGTATATTCAAAAAGTTATATTGACCAATAAGTGAAGTTTCTAGTGAATAACTTCTTTTTGGACCTTTTACTTCAATATCCATCTTTTCAAATGAAATAGACTTTATTTTTCCATGATAGTCACCAGTAGAATTTCCATAAGTATAAATATTGTTATATGAATTTTTTAGTCGTTTTCCATATTCGTCATCTATACAAACTAGTCCAATACCATCTTTTTTTAATTGCTTAAATAATCTTTCTTTTACAGAAAAATATTCTTCCATATCTTTATGATAATCTAAATGTTCCTTAGTAAGGTTGGTAAAGATAGCACCGTCAAACTCTAAACCTTCAACTCTCCAATTGTCAATACCTTGAGAGGACACTTCTAAAATTAAATATTTAAGATTAGCTTTTTTTGCTTCTAAAGCATATTTTATAATATCAAGACTTTCAGGTGTGGTATTTACAGGAGGGTAGTTCTTATCTCCTATTTTTACTCCAATAGATCCAATAAATGCAGAGCTATCTAAAAAATTGTGAATTAAATAAGAAGTTGTAGTTTTACCATTTGTTCCAGTAACACCTATTAATTTTAGGTGATTTTCAGGGTGACCATAAAAATTACTAGCTAATTGTCCAAGAATCTTCCTAGTGTCATTGACTTTAATTATATTAATTCCTTTGTATAATTCATTATTTTTTTTATTAACAACAATTAATTTAGCTCCTTTCTTTATAGCACTTTTAATATATATATGCCCGTCAGTGTTTGTTCCCTCTAAAGCAACAAAAATACCATTATTTATTATATTTAATGAATTGTACTCAATTTCTGTATATTCTCCAAAATACTCCTGTTGAATAATCTCTATTTCTATTCCTTTAAAAATTTGATTAATCATCAATTGGCTTCCTTTCTTTGCCTTTTATATGTACTTGAAATTTTAATATATTATAAAAGACTAGTCAACATAAATCTCTGTATTTAAAGATAATAATAAGATTTTCTCCATAGTTTAAAAGTTTTTTTGAACATTTGAAAAAAATATGAAAAGGTGGTTAGTAGGTATAGTGAGAAAGAAGTAGTTGGTAATTAATAGTTGAAAATCTC
>CAZFBB010000298.1:0-1605 GCA_964517235.1 uncultured Fusobacteriaceae bacterium | reverse complement strand
AGTAAACTATACTAAAGAAGTAATAGATCTAAAGACATTTATAAAAGATAATGGGCTAATGACTATACATAGGGTAGGAAAAGCATAAAAAACAAATCCATAATATTGAGATTTGTTTTTTTAGTACTAACAACTTTCATATAATTTAACTATGAAGAAGTATTTGAAAGCTAAAAATATTACAGAATACATGTTACAGTTTAAGCCTTCAGAAAAACCGGACATCGAACTATTTAAAAATCAACTTAAGTATCTACTTAGAATTTACAAATTACATGAACAAGAAATTAGTAAGATGATGTTATATAAAACAAGTGATCGGGAAGAAACTGAATTAAACTTACCAGACTATCTTTGATTAACCAAAGGTAGGATTCCTAAAAACGAAGTAAAGTTCAATAGCATAGGGATAGAACATACAAAAATAAACCCGTATAAAAATGAAAAGTGAGGAGATCCTTTAAGAAACCCGAATATTTCCTTTGAAACTAAAACAAAAGGAATTATTGGACACAACAAGAAAGAAGAAGATTTATTTGCTTATAGATTAAATGGAATAAGTAGAAATGGAGTTAATAAAGAATCATTAATTTCTGAAATAAAAGAAGCCATAAAGAAGAAGTCAAATAAAAAATACAGAACAAAAACAAATTTCTTATGAATTGAAATCGACACTTTCCTTCAATTTTCATTAGATGGGGTTACAATAGCCAATTTATCCAAAAATAGAGATCTAATTACAGGAATTGCATATAGTATAAATGCGGAAATAATGCAATCTTTAAAAGAAGAGGGATTCAATTACTTTGAGGAATTTCCAATCATTATAGCAACTTTTAAGTTGAAGTCTGATGCAAGCCAAGGAATTCTATCATCTTCTTTCTCTTTAAGTGAAAAATTCAGTTTTGATCATGGTGGCATTGACTTTGATAAAACTGACATAACGATTGAGTTATTCTATAAATATAACAAGGCGGAAATTTTAGATGAAAATGATGATTTTGAAAATAGCCTTGAAATCAAAATGAGGGATTAAATATTACTATAAAATTCAAAGTTACTACATACTAGATTTAGTCAATTTTATGAGCTATACTGAATAATAAATCTAAAGTAATTTGATCTATAAATACTATATAATTATTATAGTATTTAATAAAGATGTTAAATACAGGCATCAATGAGCAGTGCAAAAGACACATAAGACACCTAAGACTCATTATATTAAACGCACATTAGAGGCAATAAGACGAAGAGCAATAAGACCCAAATATATGGTAGACCCAGTATTCTCATGGTAGACCCAGAGTCAAGAGGCCATAAGACCTTCGCAATAAGACTAATTAATAGAAGCGCAGAAGACGTATAAGACGCATAAACGGACACTTAAGTGAAGATGCCACAAGAGATTATCTCATTCTAGATTTAAGATGTATGAAGTGCAATACATAAGATAATCCAATCCTACATTCAGTACAGAATGTAGGATTTTCTTTCATTTTTCCTTTATGTTATAATAAATAAGATTTATAAGGGTGGATCGTATTGAGCGCATCTTAGACATGCAGTCTCACAAGAAGTTATAACACCCTTTGACTTGTGAGA
>CAZFBB010000297.1:0-1619 GCA_964517235.1 uncultured Fusobacteriaceae bacterium | reverse complement strand
ATGCACAAGTTTTTGCCCTTGCTGATAAAGTTGTAGATGCAGTAAAAACAGGAGCTATTAAAAAGTTTTTTGTAATGGCTGGATGTGATGGAAGAATGAAGAGCAGAGATTATTATACAGAATTTGCTGATAAATTGCCTAATGATACAGTAATATTAACTGCTGGTTGTGCAAAATATAGATATAATAAACTTCCTTTAGGTACTATTGGAGGAATACCAAGAGTACTTGATGCAGGCCAGTGTAATGATAGTTATTCACTTGCTGTAATAGCACTAAAATTAAAGGAAATATTCCAGTTAAATGATATAAATGAATTACCTATAGCATATAATATAGCTTGGTATGAACAAAAAGCCGTAATTGTTTTACTTGCATTATTACACTTAGGTGTTAAAAATATACACCTTGGACCTACTTTACCAGCATTTTTGTCCCCTAATGTAGCCAAAATTTTAGTAGATACATTTGGTATAGGAGCTATTGGAGGAGTAGAAGAGGATATTAAAAGATTTATGGCTTAATTAGCCCTTTGGGATAGATTATCTAATCTATCCTTTTTTTATTTTTAAATAAAAGATTCTTAAAATCTATGATACAAAGTATATTTTTTACAATATATAATATCTATCAAAATACAATTTTAATCTAGAACAAAGTTATTTAGAAGATAATATATAAAATGCAAAGGAACCTTGAGAACATAATGTTATGCTAACAAGGTTCCAAAATATATTTTAATTGTATCACCAACACTAATTAGCAAAAAGTCTTTCTTTTGACTCTTTAAGACTATCTCTCCACTTTATATATAGAATTTAATTAGAATGAGAAAAACTACTATAACTATACACTACAGTATTTTCCAAATAAATGAGCTACATATTCACTATCTGGATTGTCGTAAACTTCTTGAGGTTTTCCCTCCTGAATTAACCTTCCATTATTCATAATAACTACTCTATCAGCAATTTCTAGTGCATCATCTTTATCATGACTAACAAAAACAGCAGTTGTATTAGCTTTTTTTAGTATTTCCTTTAACTCCCTTCTTATTCTACATTGTAGATTTGCATCTAAGTTGGAAAAGGGCTCATCTAAAAGAATAAGTTCAGGCGATGGTGCCATTGCTCTAGCAAGGGCAACTCTTTGTTGCTGTCCTCCACTTAGTTCATGTGGATATTTTTTTCTATGTTCTTCAAGTCCTACTAAATCAAGTACATTTGAAATAATAGTTTTTTGTTCCTTTTTCTGTAATTTATTTATACCAAAAGCAATGTTTTTTTCTATAGTCATATGTGGAAAAAGAGCATAGTCTTGAAATACCATTCCTATTCCTCTCTTTTCTACAGGAACTATATTAGTTTCATTAATAATACCTTTGTTATTTACTTTGAACTCTCCTTTATAAGGTATTTCAAATCCAGAAAGAATTCTAAGCAATGTAGACTTTCCACTTCCAGACTCACCTAATATAGCAACTATCTCTCCCTTTTCAAAAGACAAATTAATATCTTTTAAGGTATCTTGATTATTATTGCTATATTTAAAGGATAAATTTTTAATTTCTGCATATGACATTATTTTTTCCTTCTTTCTCCCAATTTATTAAAGAAATA
>CAZFBB010000296.1:0-1621 GCA_964517235.1 uncultured Fusobacteriaceae bacterium | reverse complement strand
AAATAAAAAACTAACGTACAATTTTATATTTACTTTGTTAATTATAATTTTAGATTTATTTGTGATTAAGGAAAAAGGAAAAAGATAAATTAAGAAGGGAGTTTCTATGAAAAAATTATTATTTTTGATTTTGACACTTTTATTTGTTTCATGTGGAAAAACAAATACTAATACAACTAATGTTTTAGCTGGAAATTCAAACTTTGGAACAGCAGAAGGTAACTTTACCAGTGTAGGATTTAGCATTTATAAAGATGAAACAGAAATTAAATCTTCGATTAAACTAACAGCTGGGACAAAAGCAAATTTTTATATTTTTGATGAAGTTAATTATGAAAAATTTAAAGGAAAGCCCACAAGTACCAATGCTCTACATAAATCAGCATTATCTAGTTTAAATGTTTCTACATCATTTACTAGTGGGTGGTCAAAGGTTCCAATAGGAAAATATTATGTTGTAATCTATAATAATGGATTTGGCACAGCTAGAGGAAGTTACTCTGTAACTGCTAGATAATTAAAAATCTCAGGGATTTCCTGAGATTTTCTTTACAACTTCTCTATTTTTTTCATTTTTATTACTTCTACTATTCCTATTCCTAGAGCTAATATAGAAAAAATAATATACATAACAAAACATATAATAAGTAAATTTTTTTCAGTATACAAATAAGTTTCTAAATAATTTAATCTATATAAATATTTTCTAAAAACACTTTGCTTTCTAGATTTTTATAAAATTTTTCCTCTACAACTTTAATTCTTTTATTTAGTTCTTTATATAAATATCTTTTGAAATTCCAAAATTCATTTATTAATTGACCCTTATCTACATCTGAAGAAAAATATAGTCCTTTAAGTTTCTCATATTACTCCCTTCCAAATTCTTTGATTTTATAGTCACTATGGAGCAGTATCCAATCTATATTCTTTAAATAATAGTCTATTATTTTTTCTAGTTCTTTCAGTTCCTTTCTTTCCCTGTCTACTACTTTTTTTACTTCTTCATATACTTCCTTTTCAATTAAATAATATTCGGGATTAGTTACATATATATTATTGGGAATATTGGGGTAGATGTAGAAGTTATCTAATTTTACAAATTGATTTATTACTAAATCTTCCTCCAGTTTCTCTAAACTTTCATAGACTTCATCTTTATTCTTTACACTATTATATCTCAAATATTTCTTTAATCCACTTGTATTAACAAAAAAACTGTAATTATTGCTATAACTATTCCAAAGAAAAAATTAGTTTTACAATAGTATTTTCGTGCATTTATATAACTTTTTATATAATCAAAACCTTTATATTTTTTCAAATACAATTGATTTTTTATCTTCTCTCTAGTTACTCCTACTTCTTCTCCAACTTCATAATCAAGATATTTTACTTTTTTCTCTCCTTGAACCAAAACTACTTCATCAAATAAATGAGCTATAATTCCACCTATTCTTTCATTTCCATATTCATCTATTTTATACACTCCATTTAACCTATAAAGTAATCTCTATATCTTTTTTTAATCTAACAAAGTAAGTAATCATTAATAATAAGTAGAAAACTCTACAGCCCCCTAAATAATCCGGACTAAAAATAAAGAGTTGACTTAAAGGAA
>CAZFBB010000295.1:0-1630 GCA_964517235.1 uncultured Fusobacteriaceae bacterium | reverse complement strand
GGTAGAGCTAACATCTTAAATCATAGGTAAAATTTACAAGGGGACTAATTAAACCCAATTTTCCCCCTATAAGCAACATTTACAGAAGGTCTTTCAATATAATTATATATCGCTCCCTAACTTCATATAGGTTTGTAGTCACTATAAAAATGTTTTGAAAATTCTCCATATTTTTTCGGGTTTGTTGTAGTGAATTTTATAGAATTATGGAACCATCTACCCAAAACTTTGTGGGATTGATAATAAATATAGATAAAGTTAGTTATACTAGATAATTTTTATTTTATTTAAGGAGAAAAGATTTTTCTTTTCTCCTATTCTTAATATGTTACTAGTTTATTTAGAAAGTCATTTACCTTTAGTCATATGAGGTAGTCCCTTTCTTTTTTCTTGAGTTTCTTCTATTTTATTATTAGAAGTTAATTTTTCATTTTAAATAGCATCAATTTCTTTTTTAACCACTATTTCAATCAGTTTTTTATCTTCATCAAATATCCATATACCTATAACACTTCTAGTGAAAAGCCATCTATATTCACCAATGTTTGCCCTAATATGATAAAAGCCTTGACTTTCGAAAGAAGGGGTTCTAGTATATCCAAAATTACTAGTTGTCCTTATTTTGTAATTATTGTTTTGTAAATAGTTTTTTACATCGGACATATCTGTTTTAATAGGAGTACTTATCAAGTACCTGAGTCTAATTATTCCCGAAGGTAATTTAAGATTTAAATCTATCAAAGCATATATTGCTATAAGTAAAATGAAAATAGAAGCTTTTTTTTTAAATGATTTTGACATTTTCTTCTCCTCGTTTATAAAGGACTACCTCTCAAAATAATTAATTTTTAATTATAATAAAGTAGCCCTTATAACAATCTTTTTTCACTTCCTAAATTGAAAAACTCAAACTTTCTTTCAATTAATGCAAAATATTTCTACTTTATCCTTTTCTCAAAGCTTGTATTCTAAAGAGCATCAATTTCTTTTCTAACAATTATTTCAATTAATTCTTTGTTTCCATCAAATATCCATATGACCAAAACATCTGTAACAAAAATCCATCTGTAATCACCAATATTTGATTCAATATAATAAGAGCCTTGATCCTCGAAAGAGGGAGCTCTACTATATCCAAAATTACTAACATATATATTTTCATAATTATTTGTTTCTAGGTATTTTTTTACATCTGATATGTTTGTTCCAATTGGAGTACTTATTAAGTATCTCAGCCTAATCATACTCGAAGGTAATTTAAGGTTGAAATCTGATAAGACATATATTGCTACAATTAAAATAAAAATAGCAATTATTTTTTTAAATATTTTCAATATTCTTCTCCTCGTTTATAAAGGACTACCTCTCAAAATAATTCCCTTTCAATTATAGTAAAGTAGCCCTTGCAATAATCTTTTCTTACCTTCTAACTTGAAAAAATCAAACTTTCTTTCAATTAATGCTAAATATATCTACTTTATCCTTTTCTCAAATTTTATATTCTAAAGAACATCTGTTATTTTTCTAACAATTATTTCAATTAATTTCTCATTTTCATCAAATATCCATATGACTAAAACATCTGTAACAAAAATCCATCTGTAATCACCAATATTTAATTTAATATAAT
>CAZFBB010000294.1:0-1637 GCA_964517235.1 uncultured Fusobacteriaceae bacterium | reverse complement strand
GAGATGGATCAAGTAAGATAGAAAAAGGAAATAGTTTTAATAGACCGGAAGAAATTTATACTGACTTCAAAGCAAATAGAGTTCTTTTAAATCCTCCATTTAGTTATGAAGAAAATGGTATGCCTTTCATCTATTTTGGATTAGATAAAATGGAAAAAGGAGGGTTAGGTGCAATAATAATTCAAGATAGTGCAGGTTCAGGTCAAGCAATAAAAACAAATAAAAAAATTTTAAAAAAACATACTTTAAAAGCAAGTATTAAAATGCCTCCTGATATATTTATGCCAATGGCTACAGTACAGACAAGTATATATATATTTGAAGCTCACAAACCGCATGATTATGAATCAAATGTTAAATTTATAGATTTTAGAAATGATGGATACAAAAGAACTAAAAGGAAGTTAAAAGAAATAGATAAACCTACAAAAAGATATAGTGATATATTAAAAATTTATAAGAATGGTTTGTGTACAGATAGAGCAGACTTAGGAGCAGACTGGAACTTAGAAGAAGTTGTAATAGAAGATAAAATAGATAATAGTGGAGCAGACTGGAATTTTGATCAACATATTAAAATAGATATAATTCCAACAGAAGAAGATTTTAGGAAAGTTGTAGCAGATTTTTTGACATGGGAAGTAGAAAAAATAATTGAAGAAAAAGAACAAAATGAGGGAAAGTAAGAAGCCACTTAGTAAGTGAAAAGTTAAAAAATTTAGATAGTAAATTCAATATTAAGTGGCGTTCTTACAAAATAGAAGATATATTTATAAGCCAAACAGGAGATTTTGACATACAAAGCAGACATATTAATGGTAAAGGTAAAATAGTAATAAGCTCAGGATTAAAAGGTAGAGGTATAATTGGTAAAACTGATATTGAAGCTAAATTATTTCCTAAAGGAACAATAACAGTAGATATGTTTGGAAATGCCTTTTTTAGAAATGAAGATTATAAAATGGTTACTCATGGAAGGGTATTTTCTCTGAGTCTAAAAGACCAAGAAATGGATGAAAAAATAGGTCAGTACCTAGAATCCTCATTATTCTTCTTGAATCAAGTATTTTCTTACAACAATATGGCTAGTTTTAATAAATTAAAAAATATTGAAATAATTTTACCTATCTGTAACAATGAGATATCTTTCGAATATATGAGAGAGAAAATAGAAATATTGGAACAAGAAAAAATAAATTTATTAGAATTAGAAAAAAAAGAATTTTTAGATATTTATTTAAAGGTTGCTGGATTAGAAAAGTGTAATTTAAATGAAGAAGATAAAATTATATTGGATAAATTTAATAATATTAATTATCAAAATTATAAAATAGAAGAATTATTTCATATAAATCCTACAAATGTTTATAAAAAAGGATATAAGGAAGACTTATCTAAACAAAAATACCCTATAATATCTAATAGATCAAGTAAAAACGGTATAAATAGATACACTTCTATGCCTCCAAATAATAAGGGCAATATTATAACTTTTAGTGATACAACTGATAGTGCTAAAACTGTTTTCTATCAAAAGGATAGTTTTATAGGTTATAGTCATGTTCAATGTATGGATCCTATAAATTTCAATCTAAATCAAGATATTGCTAATTATATAATAACAACATTTAAGAAGT
>CAZFBB010000293.1:0-1655 GCA_964517235.1 uncultured Fusobacteriaceae bacterium | reverse complement strand
GCCATTAATTAAGCCTCCTCTCTTATTTTTTTCTTCTTCTTACGATAAACTTATCTGATTGTTTTTTACCTCTAGTTTTGTATCCAAGAGTTGGTTTACCCCAAGGAGTAACCGGTGATTTTCTTCCGATAGGAGCTCTTCCTTCTCCTCCACCATGTGGATGATCACAAGGGTTCATTACAGACCCTCTTACATGTGGTCTTCTTCCCATATGTCTAGCTCTACCAGCTTTTCCTATTGACTCTAATTGATGTTCAGAGTTTCCTACTTCTCCAATTGTAGCCATACATTCTTTATGAATTAATCTTAATTCTCCTGATGGAAGCTCAACGTGGCAGTAAGTTCCTTCTTTAGCTACTAATCTTGCCGCTGTTCCAGCTGATCTAGCTAACTGTCCACCTCTACCTGGTTGTAATTCAATATTATGAATTTGAGTTCCAACTGGCATATCTTTTATTTTTAATGCATTTCCAACTTTTATTTCAGCTTTTTCTCCAGCTACAACTATGTCACCTTTAACTAATCCTTTAGGTGCCAAGATATATCTTTTCTCTCCATCTACATAGTGTAATAAAGCAATATTTGCTGTTCTATTTGGATCATATTCTATACTTGCAACTTTTGCAGGTACATCTAATTTATTTCTTTTGAAATCGATTATTCTATATAATCTTTTGTGACCTTTTTGTCTATTTCTACAAGTTCTGTGTCCATAGTTATCTCTTCCATAACCTGATTTTAGAGGTTCAGTAAGTGATTTTTCAGGTCTTTTGTTTTTTTCTACTTCTTCACTAACAAGTATTGACATATGTCTTGTACCGTTAGTAATAGCTTTTAACTTTCTAATAGCCATTTAATTAGCTCCTTTCGACCTATAATTATCTATATTTTATACTTCTGGGAAGTATTCTATAGTTCCTTCTAAAACTTGAACTATAGCTTTCTTAACTAATTTAGTTTTATATAATCTCATTCCGTATCTCTTAGTAGTCGGTTTTACATTAATAGTATTTACACTACCAACTTTTACACCAAATACTTTTTCAACAGCCTTTTTAATCTCTATTTTATTAGCTTTAGGATCTACTTCAAATGTGTATACGTTTGATCCTCTTCTTAGTAATTCAGTTTTCTCTGTAATTACAGGCTTTTTGATTATCTCATATACTGTCATTATGCAAGCACCTCCTCAATAGTTTTTAGTGCTTCTTTAGTGATTATAACTTTATCTTGTTTTAATAACCAGTATACTCCTAATCCATCTGCATCTAAAACAACAGCACTTGGTAGGTTTCTAGCTGATAAGAATAAGTTCATTTCTAATTCATTTACTAAAGAATCTATTACAAATAGTTGCTTTTGGTTCGCTTCTAATGCTGCAGATAAAGCAATTACTCTTTTTGTTTTGATTTCTTCTAATCCATTTTCTAAAACTACTAAATTTCCTTCTTTAACTTTTTCAGATAAAGCCGATTTTATAGCCAATCTTCTAACTTTTTTGTTAACTTTCTTGTCATATGATCTAGGTTGAGGTCCAAAAGTAACTCCTCCTCCAACCATATGTGGAGCTCTGATAGAACCTTGTCTAGCTCTTCCAGTACCTTTTTGTCTGAAAGGCTTTCTTCCTCCTCCTCTAACCATAGCTCTTGTTTTTG
>CAZFBB010000292.1:0-1663 GCA_964517235.1 uncultured Fusobacteriaceae bacterium | reverse complement strand
TTTGAAAATGAAGAAGTAGGACTTAATTTGGCTATTTGTGGAAGTATAAGAGATGAAATACTTCCCATTGAAGGAGTAGCCTGTGGTTTTATAGATAAATTAAAGAAAAATGGAAAGATTAGTATTTTGGAAGAAAAGTATAAAATGAATAAAGAAGATTTTGAGAAAAATTCTGAGGAAATTTTATATGAATTTGCCATTAAAAATGGAATGTTAAAAAAGGCAGATACGCCAGATACACTTCAAGCTGCATACAAAATCCTAAGAGATTATAGAAATTCTAAAATGGGAAGATTTTGTATCGAAGAAGTTGAAGATATAGAAATAGATGAACAAGAGTAAAATTTAAGTAATAAAACAGAAAGGTTATTTGTAAGGGTAAAAATGGAAAATAAAAAAAAAAGTCTAAAATTTGGACAAAAAACTTATACTATGGGTATATTAAATATTACTCCTGATTCATTTTCAGATGGTGGAGATTATTTTGATTCAAATAGAGCCTATGAAAGAGTATTAAACTTAGTTGATAAAGGTGCCGATATTATAGATATAGGTGCAGAATCTAGTAGGCCTGGATCAGATCCTATTGATGAAAAGGAAGAGTGGTTAAGATTAGAACCTGTATTGAAGAAAATTTGTAATAAAATAGAAAAACCAATATCTTTAGATACATATAAAAGTAGTGTTGCTGAAAAGGCTCTTAAACTAGGAGTGGAAATTATAAATGATATAAGTGGGTTAAAAAGTGACTTGAATATGGCAAAAGTCATTGCTAAATACAATGCTTATGTGGTAATAATGCATATGAGGGGTAAACCTAAAACTATGCAAGATAATCCAAGCTATGAAGATGTTATAAAAGAGGTTAAAGATGAATTGGAAGAGAGTATAAATATTGCTCTTGAAGCTGGAATAAAAAGAGACAAGATAATTTTAGATCCGGGAATTGGTTTTGGAAAAAGATTCGAAGATAATTTAATGCTATTAAATAAACTGGAAGAGTTGCAGAAACTTGGATATCCATTGCTTGTGGGAGCTTCTAGAAAAAGGTTTATTGGAGATATATTAGGTACGAAAGTTGGAAAAAGACTAGAAGGTAGTTTGGCTGTTGCAATAATAGCAAGTATAAAAGGTGTCGATATTTTGAGAGTTCATGATGTAGAAGAAACGGTGAAAGCTTTAAAAGTTGTAGACGCTATAAAAAATGTTTAAGGAGTAAAATACTAGGAGGATAAGATGAATAACCCTTATAACAATAATCCCTATGCTCAGTATAAGAATACACAAATTCAAACTGCAACACCAGGACAGTTAATTTTGTTATTATATGAAGGTGGAATAAAGTTTTGTAAATTAGCTAAACTTAGCATAGAAGATAACAATATAATGAATGCAAATAATTATATAATTAAAACACAAGATATAATATCTGAACTAATGGCTTCTCTTGATATTAATAAAGGTGGAGAAATAGCTAAAAATTTATATAGTCTCTATGATTATATGTTAGGAAAGTTAGTTGAAGCAAATTTACAAAAAAGTAAAGAAGCAATTGAAGAAGTACAAAAATTATTGGAAGAACTTAGAGACTCGTGGAAGGTTGCAATTAAAAATACTGGTGGAGTAAAAACTAGTGGAATTAGTGGAGGATTAGGAAATCGTG
>CAZFBB010000291.1:0-1668 GCA_964517235.1 uncultured Fusobacteriaceae bacterium | reverse complement strand
TTTCTGTGTCATAGTATTCCATTCTATGACTAACACCAAACCTGTCCCTAAGTGGTGAACTGAGCAATCCAGCTCTTGTTGTTGCTCCTATCAAAGTGAAATTTGGTAGTTCTATTCGTATCGATCTCGCAGAAGGACCTTTCCCAATTATTATATCAAGTTCCCCGTCTTCCATGGCTGGATATAAAATCTCTTCTACACTAGTATTAAGTCTATGTATTTCATCAATAAATAGTATATCATTTTCTTCAAGAGAGGTCAAAATAGCAGCTAAGTCCCCTGCTTTTTCTAGCACGGGACCAGAAGTGATTTTTAAGTTAGTTCCCATTTCATTAGCTATTACCGAAGCTAATGTTGTTTTACCTAAACCAGGTGGACCATATAATAAAATATGGTCTACCGCTTCACTTCTTTTTTTGGCTGCTTTAATAAATATATTCATTTTTTCCTTAAGTTTTTCTTGACCTATATACTCTCCAAAAGTTTTAGGTCTCAAGCTTTTTTGATAATCTTTTTCACTTCCAAGCTCATTGTTTGATAGTACTCTATCCATGAATTAATACTCTTTTCTCCTATTTACAAACTTTTCAGCTTCTTCATAGGCATTTTTTGAACTATTTATCATCCCCATTTTATTATATATATCACCTTGCAACATATGGATATCATATCTAAATGTTGTATAGGGATGATATAAAATCATTTTTTCCAAATAGTCTATACTTTGTTTATATACATTCTGTAATTTTCTTTGTTTTTCAAGATAACCTATCTTTTCACCTTCTGCACTAAAGATATTTTGTTTAACTTTTTCAATTTCAAATTTAATATTTCTATCTATATCAAACAATATTTTTTTAGCATCTTTTAATTTATCTTTTATCTCAAGATATTCAACTTCATACGCTTTTAATGTTTTCATCTCAGCCAATTGGAACAACTCTATTTCTGCATCAGCAATTTCAAGATTTTTTATATGTTCTTCTATCTTTTTTATCTTTTCTTCTACTAATCTATTTTGCTCTTCCCTATTTACAAAATCAAAAATAATATCTCTAATTTCCCCAGCTTCCGTTAATTTTATTTTCGTTGATATAGGTAAATATCCCTCTTTACTAGCACTAATCTCCAAAGTTCCCATACTAACAATCTGTTCATAAACTTTTTGATTAATGTTATATCCCTTTCCATTAAGACTAAGTTTATATCCAGCAAGGTTGGATCTAAATATTACTTTTCCTACTGAATTCATTTTAGTAATGTTTATTTTTTCATTCTCTTTTTTTACTACTAATTTTTCTCTTTTACTTTCATACCCAAGTTTTTTAAATATTACATTATAGGTACCTTCTGGTATATTTTTAAAATAGTATTCTCCATTTTCATTTGTAAATTGCCAAATAGATAATTCTTCAATAATAACAAGTACATTACTTAATTCACTTGTACCATTAAACACTACTTTACCATTTAATTTGTTAAGTATAGGTGTCAAAGCTATATTATCATTAACAATTTCTTCTTGATTATCAAATGTTTTATTGATTCTCTCTTCTTCAAATCCTTCTGCTTTAACTCTAAGGATTTTTCTTCCAGATGTAAGTTCATCAACCTCTAATTCATAATAACCATTTTCATCTGTTTCAGCACTAGCTAATATACGTCCCT
>CAZFBB010000290.1:0-1701 GCA_964517235.1 uncultured Fusobacteriaceae bacterium | reverse complement strand
ATGGTTCAAGGGTAGATGACAATAGAAACAAGTATAAATATGATGATTATGGTAAATTGTTAAGTACAGGTAATAGACATAATAACCCCTTTAGATATTCAGGAGAATATTTTGATGAAGAAACAGGATTCTATTATCTAAGAGCAAGGTATTATAGCCCTAATCTAAGAAGGTTTATAACAGAAGATACATATAAGGGAGAAATAACAAATCCACTAAGTTTGAATTTGTATGCCTATTGTGCTGGGAATCCTATTATGTATAGTGACCCTAGTGGAAATGCTTATATCATGAAAAGAGCTCTTGCATTTGATAAGCATGAAATCTTATTTGTTGGTTCTTATTATTCTTCTCTAAATCTTTTTGATTTAGGTCTTTATCATGAACAAATATTCTATGATGATGGAACAAACAGTGGTTTATTTGGTAATACTAATGAAGTGGACGAGGACAAACTAGTTGGTGCTAAATATTATCATACAGATTACAAATATTATGATGATGATTTATTAAGAGAGGCTGAGAAGATAGTGAAATCCTATAGACCAGATTATAAACTTTTAGGTAGAAACAAATACAATTGTCAAGATTATATAACTGATGTAAAAAAAGAATATAGAAAGTTGGCAAAGAAACCAACTTTATGGGAAAAATTTAAAAAAGTCTTCTTTGGAGAAAGTAGCAAGGACACTTCTGGTAAGAAGAAAAAAGAAGATTCAAATACAAATAACACTAATACTCAAAACTCTGGCAAAAGCTTTCAAGGTTATAATAGAAAAGGTGGACAGGTAAATGGTGTCGTAACTCCTATGATACATATGAACATTGTTAGTACAGAAAATTAAAGATATCGAAAGGAAAAGGTTTATGAAAAAGAAACTTTATTTGTTTATTACTCTGTTAACTATTTTATTCCTTATTTTGTTAAATTTAGCTAGAAATAGAATTAAGGATGTAAGATACATTCTTTTTTTTGGAAACGAAAAACAAAAGGAAAAAATGTATACTCCATTAGTTGAAGAAAAATTTAATTTTTCAAAGTTAGGAAATAAAAAAACATATAGGATATCTCCTTATTATTTTGGTTGGTATACAATTGGTATTAGGATAACAAATGATATTTCAACTAATGTTAATGAAGTAAGAGAAAATTACTTTTATTTGATAAATTGTATAAAAATAAAAATTTCTGTAGAAGAAGAAGTAATTTATGAAAAAATCTTAGAAGATGACTCTTTTGGAGTCTATACAGCACAGACAAGTATGGGACTCACTTTAGCTTATTTTGAAATAAAAAAGGAATACTTAGATAAAAGAATAATTGCGGAAATAGAAGTAATAGATACAAATGAAAACCTAATAAAATATATAAATGAAAAAACTCTTCGTGTAAAAGTTGGAATAAACTTATAAAAGAATAAGGAGAAAAGTTTTTCCTTTTGATGAAAAAGCTATCTGATAGCTAAAAATTTAATTTTACACAAATAATAGTACCAATAATTATACAAATAGTTATGAATATGATGCCTTTAACAAATTAATTCAGTTTAAAGGTAAAAATCCAGAGTTAAAAGATGTTAGCTCTACTTATACCTATTATCCAGATGGTATGAGAGAATCTAAAGATTATAATGGAACTAAAACTGTTTTCTATTATAACAATGGAAATATTATAGGAGAAGAATCTGAGAGTAAATATAC
>CAZFBB010000289.1:0-1708 GCA_964517235.1 uncultured Fusobacteriaceae bacterium | reverse complement strand
TTTTTACTCTTTTCTCCCTTAGAGCTACTAGAGATTTGACCTCCACTCCGAGATCCAGTTGCACTGATTCTAGCCACAATAGCCCTCCTTATTACATTTCCTCTAAATTATACAATTAATTACATAGTTTATCAAGAATATTTTTATCCTTTTATCTTTGATTTTCAAAGGTTTTGTTTAGGCAATTTTTTTTAATCTAATACATATAAGAATTATTTAACTTTTTCCTTCAAAGATTTTTTCCCAAATTTACAAAAATTTATTATTTCACAGTCATTACATCTTGGTTTTCTGGCTATACAAGTTGACCTCCCATGATTTATTAATAAATTTGGATATTTAAACCAATATTTTTGAGGAATCCATTTCATTAATTCCCTTTCTATTATGATTGGATTATCAGATTTTACAAATCCTATTCTATTTGAAAGCCTCTTTACATGAGTATCTACAACTATTCCTGCTGGTTTTCCTAATATATCTCCCATTACAACATTAGCAGTTTTTCTACCCACCCCAGCAAGTTCCACCAACTCTTCTAGTACCATAGGTACTTTTCCATTATGTTTTTCCATGATTTTCATCGAACATGTTTTAATATTTTTTGCTTTATTTTTATAAAAACCTGTACTTTTAATATGTTTTTCAATCTCTTCTATTTCCATCTTTGCAAAACCTTCAGGTGTATTTACTACTTTAAACATCTTTTCCGTAACTATATTTACCCTCTTATCTGTACATTGAGCAGACAAAATTACTGCAATTAAAAGTTCGAAAGTAGTTGTGTAATTGAGCATTACTTGGGGTTCTCCATGTTTTTCCTCTAGTATATTAAGAATATATTCTAACTTTTCACGTTTTCTCATTTTATTCTCCTAAATATTCAACATAAATGTTACTAAAGATATATTAGTATTTACATTATAGTTAATACTTTCTTTTACCATTAAAAGCTTCTCTAAATTTTTATTCAATTTACATTTGATTATAAATAAATACAATACTTCTACCAAAAATTCCCTATTTTTACCTATAACTCTATCCAAATCTTCTCCTATTTTTACCTTGTCTATTTTATCTATGTATTTTTTTTCTTTTGCAAAATCTTCTATTGCTGCTAACACTTCTACTTTTTTTTCAAACTGCCTAGTTTCAATGTATTCTTCTACTATTTTATCAATATTCCTAAAAGTAATATTTTCCGGTATTTCTATATTTTTCTTTTTAAATTCTCTTATATCCCTTACATTTCCTAGAAAAAAATCATATATTTCTCTACTTATTTCAAGCTCTTGGTAATTAAGAGATTTTATCTCTATTGCCATAGTTCTAGATTTTATAGTAGGCAAAATATTTAATGAATTAGCAAGTAAAATAAAATAAGTATTTACTGGTGGTTCTTCAATAATTTTTAACAAAGCATTAGCTGCTTCTTTTCGAAGCTTATTTATCCCTTCAATTATAAATACTTTTTTTCCACCTTCATAACTACTCTCACTTGCATCTTTTATTACTAACCTAATTTGATCTATCTTAATACTTTCATTATTTGCAGAAAGTATATGAAGGTCTGAATATACCATTTTTTCTATATTTTTACAAATTCTACAAGTATTACAATAATCAAATTCTATTTCTTTGCAGCATATTCCCTTAGCAAAAGCAAGGGCAAACTCAAATAAGTCTGCCCCTTTTCTACCATAAAAGA
>CAZFBB010000288.1:0-1713 GCA_964517235.1 uncultured Fusobacteriaceae bacterium | reverse complement strand
AAGGCCCACTAATGCTCGTCCCCCCAGAGCCTAATTTTTCCTTTTTCCTTTGAACCAATCTCCACGATATACTTCAATATTATCTATAAATAAAGCACCATATCCATGAGGATTTCCATTTTCAATTTCTCCATAATAAAATAAGTTTTCTTCATTATCATATAATTTTCCAATTCCATTTGGTTTATTATCTAAAATATCACCTTCATAATATTTTTTATTGTTGATAAAAATAATTCCAAAATTTCCTATACTTCCATTTTTAACTTTTCCATAAAAAAACTTTTCTCCATTTTGATAAATAGTTCCTTCTCCATTAATAAATCTGTCAATAGTATTTCCAGAAAAAATTAATTGATTATTTAAATAAAATTTTCCTTTTCCATATGGTTCACCATTTTTAAATTCACCAATATAATAAATTTTTTTATTAATATATAAATTTCCTTTCCCATTAGGCAATCCTTTTTTAAAATTTCCTTCATATATTAAATTTTCTTCAAGATCATAAAATTTACCATTTCCAAAAGGTAAACCAAATTTTAAAGAACCTTCATATTTTATATTTCCATTTTCATAATATAGTTTTTCACCAATTAAAATGTTTACAATAAAAATGAATAAAATATATTTTTTCATTAATCCTCCAATTCTGGTAATCTATTAAGAGCTTTTTTTTCAAGAATATTTTTAGCATTAATATATACTTCTGTTACTTTACTGTCTGCATGTCCTAAAAAATCTCTTATTTCTAAAATATCGGCTCCATTAATAGAAAGTTCCGTTGCAACTGTATGTCTAATATTATGAGGGCTTATTTTTTTATTTATTAATTTTCCTAAATTTAATATTATTGTATACAAATTATTATATGTCATTTTTTTGTTTTTTAAATAATTACTAGAAATTATATAATAATTTTCAATTTCTTCTTTATCTATCAAAAATAAATTAATTAAATATTTTTTATATTCCATTAATTTAATATGACATTTTTTATGTAAGGGTTTATACTGTTCTTTACCACTTTTTGTTTTTTCTAATTTAAGAACATATTCTCCATTTCTTTCTATAATATTTTTATATTTTAAATTAATTAATTCTGAAGAACGCATTCCTGTATAAAATAAAGTAATTAAAATTATATAATTTCTATAGTTTTTATCATTGTTAATTTCAAATTTTTTAATTATTTGATTAATTTCTTTATATGATAATTTTAATATATTATCATAATTATTTTTATTGACTTTTAATGTTGGAAAAAATTTGAATGGATTTTGTAAACCTCGTTTTTCTAATTCATTATATAAACTTCTTAAAGAAAAAATAATTTTATTAACTGAAGTTTTTTTTAATTTTCTATTATATAAAAGATGACTGATATATTCTTCAATATCTGATTTTTCTACAGAAATCATCATTTGTAACAACAATTGTTGATTAGTTAAATTTACATCTTCATATAAAAAATTCATAAAATCTTTTAAATAAAACATATAATCTTTTATAGTTTTATCTGATTTATAAATAGAAAAAATATTATCATTAAGAATTTTCTCTTCTTTCTTATTTCTTTTTTTTATGATTAAATCTTGTTTTGAATTTATAAGTTCCATGAAAACCTCCATACTAAATTATACTATATATATGTGAAAGTTCAAAGGAAAAAGGAAAAATTAGGCTCTGGGGGGACGAGCATTAGTGGGCCTT
>CAZFBB010000287.1:0-1742 GCA_964517235.1 uncultured Fusobacteriaceae bacterium | reverse complement strand
GACAATATATAATCTATAGCTCTATTAAGACTCAAGATAACTATGGAGAGTATGTAGTTAATTTGAAAAATTGTAGGAATATATTTACTGGAGTTTCGTGCATAAACTTCGTCGGTTGGCATTTTAATGACGAGAAAAAAACCTCGATATTCGCCAATGTATGTGGATATTTTTTTTGAAAAAAAAGTTGGAATTTAGTATTTTTCTAGCTTTTTTTCTTCTTAGATTCTAAATGTCTAATATTAATTTTATACATAAAAATTTTTTGGAAAAGAAAAAACATGTTATGTAATTCCAATGTTGACTAACCCTATTTAATAGGGTATAATATAGATATAAGTTAAGAAAGGATAAAATATTGATAAGAATTTTTATACGTACACCTGAATTTGAAAATCAGTTATCAAAGCTAGAGTTAGAAGATGAAACTATAAGAAATATTGAAAAAGAGATATTAAGCAATCCTTCAAAGGCTCCTGTAATTCAAGGAACTGGAGGACTTAGAAAATTAAGATGGGCTACTAGTAACAAAGGAAAAAGTGGTGGAATACGTGTGTTATATATCGATATAGAAGAATATAAAAAAGTATACTTAATAACCGTATATAAGAAATCAAAAAAAGATGATTTGACTGAGAAAGAAAAAAAGATAATTAAAGAAATGGTTGAAACATTAAAAAAAGAATGTAAAGAAGACAAAGAAAATAGTTAAAGAAAGAGGAAAATGATGAGTATATTCGATAGTATTGTTAGAGGATTAGATGAATCTATTAAAATAGAAAAAGGTGAATTAAAAGCAACTAAACACGTCATTAAAATAGAGGAAATTAAATCTTTTTCAAATGTTGAAGTTAAATCTATAAGGACACAATTAAATCTGACGCAAGTATTATTTGCACAATTATTAGGTGTATCTGCTAAAACAGTAGAAGCTTGGGAAAAAGGAACAAATAAACCAAATGGAACGGCTAGAAGAATGTTAAATCTTTTAAAAATAGATCCTAAGTTACCCGAAAAATATAATATAATTTCATATTAAAAAGTAGCTGGTAAGCTACTTTTTTTATCTATGAAATTCAACATATCTAACTTTTATTCTTCCATTATTATTTAATTTAAAATAAAATTTAGAATAACGGGCATTTCTATTACATAGTCTCTAAATAGGTCTGTTGAAGTAAATAGACTTTTTAATTAGTTCTTTATCTGCTTGATTTAGTTTTAATGATATCATGTTATTTCCCTCTTTATTTCTATTTTGAATTATTATGTTATATAGTGGTAAAAAAAGAAAATTATTTTTGTTAGAAACAATAATAATAGAAATTTTTAAATTTTTACACAAGTAAAAAGAGAGTTCTTACATTTCGAAATTCATAGAATAAATGCGTTAATTACCTGCTGGTTTAGTTTTTTCAGCTTTTCCTGATTTTAAATCATTTGATATATCCCTAAAATCAAACATATTCATTTTAAATGTTGAGATTGAAACTTGATTAATACCATGTACATGAGTTATTAACTTATGATATTTTTCTCTATAGGGTGCTTTGGCTACAGAACCTCCATATTTTCCAGTATTAACAAGTATAACATGTTGATACATATGATAATACAAAGCATCAACCATACTATCGAAAGTATTTACATCTTTATTAAGGGCAGAAATAATATAGGCATTGGATTTACTTTTTAAATCAGCACTTAATTTTATATCTGTTGAATCGTAACAAATTGACCCT
>CAZFBB010000286.1:0-1782 GCA_964517235.1 uncultured Fusobacteriaceae bacterium | reverse complement strand
TGCAGAAGAGATTTTTTTATTTTGGAGGCATTATGACAGATTTAATTATTATGATTATAGTAGGAAGTTTGATAGGGTGGTTAACTAATTATTTAGCAATAAAACTTTTGTTTAAACCATATGAACCTATTAATATTTTAGGCTTTAAATTACAAGGGGTTATACCCAAAAGAATAGATGATATTGCTAGTAATATAGGTGATACAATAGATAAAGAATTGTTGTCTATAAAAGATATTACAAATACAATTAACTCTATGGAACTTGAATTTGAAATTGATAAAATTGTTGAAGATATAGTAGAAAAAAAACTTAAAAAAGAATTATTAGGGAAATTCCCTATGTTGGGAATGTTTTTAAATGATGATCTTATAAATAAAATTAAAGGATATATAAAGAGTGCTATAGAAGAGAATAAAGGGGAAGTTGTTGAGATTATCGTTAAAAAACTAGAGGATGAAGTAGACTTTAAAGAACTAATCAGTAAAAAAATTAAAGAATTTTCACTAGAAGATATTGAAAAAATGACGATAAATATAGCAAAGAACGAATTGCGTCATATTGAGTACATAGGTGCTTTATTAGGAGGAGTTATTGGATTTGCGCAATTCTTTATAACAAAATTATTATAAAGGAGTATATTATGAAAAAAATATCTATATTGCTATTATTTGTCTTCATAAATATATTAGCTATAGGTGCCAGTTTAGAAGGTACAATTAAAGTTGAAAATGGTGAGGATGTAGGAGTTTTTGTATATATAGAAGATAATTTGAAATATGATATTTCAGATGAAAGAGGAAGATTTTTTATAGATGACCTTGAAGAAGGAAGAGAGTATGTAATTGTTTTTCAAAAAGGTGATTTACCAGATTATAAAGAAAGATTTGTTTTAAAGAGTAAATTGGAAAAGATAGAATTTACCCTGCCATATGTAAGGAGAGATGTTAAATATGGAGTAAGTGGGAGAATAAATTCTAAACTTACCCAAGATATATTTATTGATTTAAATAAGGAAAATTATGGAATTATTGTAAAACCTAATACAAAATTTCAAACAAAATTAGCTGACGGAAGTTATAATGCAACTATACTTCAAGATGGAGCTTACAGTAAAGATATAAACTTTGAAATAGCTAAAACAGATAAAAACTCTATAGGAACATATAGTTTGGAAGCTATAGATTATAATACTTTGACAGTTAGATTAAATGAAAGAGTGCAAGATGGAGTTTTACAGTTATTTAAAGATGATTACTTACAACATAGTCAAAGGATTAATGATGGTAATAGAAATATAAGTATAGAACCATTGAAAGAAGGTTTTTATGACTTAGTTATAAAGGCGTATGGAAAAAGAGAGTTTAAAAGAAAAGTTGAAATAAAAGGAAATTCTATAGTTGATGTTAAGTTGGGGGATTTGAGTAAATTTGATAATTTATTTGTTAACTTGAGTCCTAAAGATTTAAACGTAAGTGTGAAATTACTCTATGATGGGGATTTAATTAGGGAAGTAAAGGGAAAGGAATTAGTTATACTAGAAGGTTTAGATTATACTAAATTTTATGATGTAGTAGTAACTAGTGATAAACATAAAGAAGCTGTAGTGCAAAGAGTAACAGCAGGGGATAACTTAGATGTTAATTTAGTAAGAGATGTAGAAGGAAGTATAATAAAAGGTTATATATATCCATTTAATAGTAATGCACAGGTAATGTTACTTGAAAAGGGACGTATATTAGCTAGTGCTGAAACAGATGAAAATGGTTATTATGAATTAGA
>CAZFBB010000285.1:0-1791 GCA_964517235.1 uncultured Fusobacteriaceae bacterium | reverse complement strand
ATTTCTGCATATGACATTATTTTTTCCTTCTTTCTCCCAATTTATTAAAGAAATAGATAGCTAAGAAACATATAAATACAATAATTAACGAAGGTATAGATGATTCTGCCACCATCTCATCTTCTGCATATTGTTTTGCAAGTGTTGCTAATGTATGAAAGTTAAAAGGCCTTAGTACTAAAGTTAAAGGTAATTCTTTAATAATCTCAATAAATACCAAGATAAATGCACCCATTAAACTTCCTTTTATCATTGGAAAGTCTACCTTTATAAATGTTTCATTTATACCCTTTCCAAGTGATCTACTTGCTTCATGAAACTTTGTTCCTATCTTATCAAATCCACTTTCTATACTATTAAATGAAACTGCTAAAAACCTTACTATATAAGCACTTATAAGTAATGCAAAACTTAAGGTTAAAACAAGATTTTTTTCTATTCCAATTATATTATAAAGTGGTTTCAAAAATTTATCTAATGAAACAAATGATAACATCATTCCAATAGCAATTACCGCTCCTGGAATAGAATATCCCATAGTAGCTAATTTTGATATTACACTTGTTAATAAATTTTTTCTGAGTCTAACTGTATTTGCAATAACAACAGATATTACAATAATAATTAAACTACTAAAAGCTGTAATAACAAAAGTATTTTTTATAACAATAAATAATTCTCTATTTAACATAGTATCATAGGTAAGATAAGCCCAGTATACCAACTGCATAATAGGAATAATAAAAGCAACTAAGAAAATAAATGTAATTAATGTAATTACATATACCTCTTTTTTTCCCTTTAACTCCTCCCTTTTAATAGGTCTTATCTTAGTAGTACTGTAAGAAAATGATCTTCTTTTTCTTAATATTTTTTCTAATACTAAAGTTAAAAATGTAAATAACATTAATAAAGCTGCAAGTTTAACTCCAGAATTAGAATCTCCAAATGATAGCCACACCCTAAAAATACCTGTACTAAAGGTACTTACACCAAAATGACTAACAAGTCCATAAGCATTTAAAACCTCTAATATTGCAAGACTCGACCCTGCAACAATAGCTCCTCTAGCCAAAGGTAGTATAACCCTAAAAAATGTTTCCCTTTTTGATTTTCCTAAACTTCTCGATGCTTCAATAAGCTGAGTACTTTGTCTAGAAAAAAATGATTTTACAACTAGGTATACATAGGGGTAGAAGCATAGAGTAAATATGAATATAACACCATAAATATTCATAATATTAAATCTAAAACTTTTCCCATAATTATTACGCATAACTGTAGCTATAAAACCTGTATATGAAAATAAACCTGAATAAGCATATCCAGCAATATAACTTGGTATAGCAAGTGGTAATATTAAAGCCCATGAAAAAAAATCTCTTCCTTTAAAATCATACATTGATACATACCAAGCAAGTGTAACTCCAATTACTATAGTGAAAAAACCAGTTCCAACAGCTACAATTATAGTATTTTTTATGTACTCAGGGAGCAGGTATTCCTTTATATGTTCCAAGTTTTCAGAACTTGGTTCAAATATCTTTATACCTATTGTAATAAGTGGAATACATATAAGTGTAACTAATAATATCGAAGCAAAGGACCAGGAATCGACACTGGTCCTAATTTTTTTTATAAAATTTGTCATTATTTCCATCCAGCTTGATCAGCAAGCATAATAGCTTTATTTTTATTGATACCTAATTCAGTTAAATTTAAAGTATCTGCTTTAAAATCTCCCCAAGATTTAACTAATTCTGAAGCTTCAACATTTTTATTTACTGGATA
>CAZFBB010000284.1:0-1805 GCA_964517235.1 uncultured Fusobacteriaceae bacterium | reverse complement strand
ACAACATTTTAAGGCTGATGCCTATTTTTTTTTTTGAAAAACGCACAAGTCGAGTAACCTAATTAACTATTAATTTCTAGATGTTCATTTGTTGCTAAAATTTACTTTTTCTTCCCCTTCTACTCCCTACCTCCTATTTAACATAGCTTTGTAAATTTCAATACAAAATGCAAAAAAAGATAACCCTTATTATTATTTACTCCCTATTACTTGTTACTTGAATTTTCGGTTTCAGCTCGTGGGGGCGCTCATCCTGTACAGGCAAGTATCCTTCGCTATCTATCTTTCTTGATGGGGCAGATAGATCCCCACTCCCTTTAAGCTGGGTGGTATGGTTTCCCCTGCCACTCCCCCAAACCCCCTCGGCATACCCCTTCCTTTAATGTAGCCTTCATGGGGGACGCTCTTAGGGGAAACCATACTTCCGTCGGCTACTCACCTGCTTATTGGGGTAGAACATAGCTCTCATATTATTTCGTAGTGGGGATGATAGCCAGAGCGATTGGTGAGAGCGAAGCAGAAACGCAGGCACCCAGCTTATTTGATTATTATTATCCCCACCCGACCCCTCGGGGATGGATATTAGCGTACCCCTTTAATAAAAACAAAAAAGAAACTATCTCTAGTTTCTTTCACTCTATCTATCTTTTAATAGCTCAAATAATCTTTTATTAATATAAATTACTTCTTTTCCTACTTTTTCACTAGTTAATATTCCTATTTCTTCTAAAGTCTTTAAGTATTTACTTACTGTTTTTCTACTACCAAAACCTTCCGACTCTAGGTGACTTCCCTTAGTATAAACTTCTTTAAATATAAACTCTATAAGTTCTTTAGTGTAGATTTTAGGTGCCTTTTCCTTAGCTTCTTTTATAGTTCCATCTATTAGCTCTTTTATATCCATTGCTACTTTAAGGGTTTCTTTAGAGGTTTCTTCTACAGCTTTTAGCATAAATAATATCCAATTACTCCATTGACCCTCAGTAGTTACCTGATTAAGTAACCTATAATACTCTCCTTTATTTTTAATAATATATGAACTTAAATATAGTATTGGAGAATCTAATAAACCTTCTTTTATCAAATAGGTTATATTAAGTATCCTTCCTGTTCTTCCATTCCCATCATAAAATGGATGTATAGCTTCAAATTGATAGTGGCTAACTGCTAGTTTTATTAATGGGTCTACGTCATCCTCTATATTATAGTAGTTTTCTAGGTTAGATAATAGCTCTCTAATAAGGACTTCCCCTGTAGGAGGAGTATATATAACTTCACCAGTTATTGCATTTTTTAGAGCTGTTCCAGATACTTTTCTTATTCCACCTTGGTTATATTCTAATAGCTCTTGTATTTGGATAATTCCATTAGTTGAGATAAACCCTTTATTTCTAACTAATTCAACACCTGCCCACAAGGATTTTTTATAGTTCAATACTTCTTTAGTTTGGGCATCTATATTTTTTTCATCTGTTGCAATTGCTTTATAAAGGCTATCATTAGTTGTAATAATATTCTCTATTTCAGAACTTGCTTTTGCTTCTTTCAAAGATAGAGAGCTAATTAATATATCTTTATTTGGTATCAATTTAGAGTAAGCTTTTAACTCTGCCAATGATCTACTTGATTTATTTAATTGTTTTAAGACCTCAATTGTTTCTATCTCTACACTTGGAGGTAGTTTTTTTAGATTATTATGAGCTTCCATCTTTTCTCCTTCTAGGTAAATTTTAAAAAAAACTACCCATGTATAAAAAACGTGGGTAATATTTACTTATGTATTGAAAACGTGGATGATTTTTTTA
>CAZFBB010000283.1:0-1847 GCA_964517235.1 uncultured Fusobacteriaceae bacterium | reverse complement strand
ATTTTTGAGCTTCACTATATGTTTCTGCTCTCTTTATAAAATGAACAGTATAAAAATAATCATATTCTTTATCTTTCTTTTTATCATTTTTCAATTTCTTTTCAAATTCTACCACTTTACATTTTTTGATATCCAAGAATTTTTTAGATTCTACATTTTTATCTATATTGTTTATTTGCTTTTCCATATCATTCGCAGTATCTGATGGTGCTATCCTTGCCTCTAATGATTTTATACTTTGATCATGTATAGAAGAGTTAATTGCCATATTTATTACTGCTTCTTTATAAATCCCTTCTAAGAAATAACCTTTTCTATTTTGATAATCGCCAAAATTGGCAAAACCTACCCCATGGTTTACTTGTATAATCTCATTTCTTAATTTTTCCTTTATTATCAAATAAGCATAGAAAAAATCTTTATACTGAATTATATCTTTATTTCCTGAATATATACCTTTAAATGTTCTATACAAAAGGTTTCTCTCTCCATACAGCAGAATATTTCCGTTATATTCTTTATTCTTTTTATTATAGTTATTGTCGCTTACACTTTTAGGAATAGCATAGTCTGCTATTTCTCCACCAAAACTTTTACCATATTCATATTTAATATAGTTTATTTCACTTTGAAGTTCTGTAAGATAAAAATTTATCTCTTTATCACTCATACTCTTTAAGATATTTATATCAATTTTTTCTTTTTCATCAGACTCCAAGGGAATATTATTTAAAATAGAAAATAATAAATATCTAATATAACTTGCTTTTTTAACAAGAGTTTTTAATTCTAATATTTCTTCTTTAAAAGAATGTTTTAGTTCAGGCAAAAGACAAAGCTCTTTTTCTAATTTAGCAAACTCTTTATCTCTACCCAAGATATTGTTCATAAGTGAAATCCATGTTAACTGGAAGTGAGGAGATGAACCCTTTAAGTGAAAGTGATTTTCTGCTGTTCCCTTTTTTAGTAATTCTCTCAATTTATAGTTATCTGTTCTCACTATTGGCTTCCATGCAAATATAGTTCTATTATAGTTTTGAATATAATCTTTATATGCAAAGTATGAAGTGGTTAATATGTCTTCTCCTAATTCATAAGATAATTCTCTCCATTTCAATAATTTTTCAAACTTGCAGACTGGTTCTCCTTCTTCTTCAATAAGAACTTCTCTTGTAAAGTTCACTAACACATTAAATTCAGACTTTTCATTAACGTACTCTAATTTTTTCCAATTAGACTCTAATAAATCATGCACATTATTTATCTCGTCTTTATTGTACACCAGAGGGTTTTCATAAGAAAATATCCTTTGAAATAAATTTTCTCCAATTTTATAATCTTTTTTTACCTTAAAATAGTTTTGAATAATTGACTCTGGATTCTGCTTTTTAAAAATTATTTCTATAGATTTTCGAATATTATTCATTTTTTTTATCCTCTAATTCTCTTTTAAAGTTCTTCAACTTTTCAACAATATTATTTCTATGAAATTCTATACTTTCTTTCTTTACCTTCCTACCAGTTGGAGTTAATTCTACTTTTTTATTAATTATTTCAACAAAATCTGATTCTATATATTTCAACGTTTCACTGTCAGAATTTTGAAAAATCTCTTTTATTTTCTTTAGCAACTCATCTCTTGATTTTCTATTGATTGCCATATTCTCCACAGATTCCATGATTTTAGTAACTTCTGTTAAAATTCTTTTTTCTTTATTCCTTCTATAATTTTGTAAATTTGAGAATATTTCTTTACTTTTATAATCATTTTTGAAAAAATTTTCTATTTCTCTATAAATTGAATTTTCTTCTATTTTATACTGTTCATTTTCAAAATCTTCATTTAT
>CAZFBB010000282.1:0-1847 GCA_964517235.1 uncultured Fusobacteriaceae bacterium | reverse complement strand
GATCTCGGAGTGGAGGTCAAATCTCTAGTAGCTCTAAGGGAGAAAAGAGTAAAAAAGCTAAGGTGGGAAAAAGTGAAAAAAATTCGTTAAAAGCAAATGTAGATTTGCATAGTAGTCCCTTTTTAGATAAACTAATGGAAGTAGAAATTGATTTTGTAAGAGAAGAACTAGATGTGGTATTGAATGAAATTGATATTTTGGGAAAAGAGTTAGCTAATAATCCAACTATGGCAAATTTGAAACTTTATAAAGCAAAAGTTCAAGGGTTTTTGAAACAAGCTATGAAAAAAATATATAAGGTAGATAATAAATTAGGTTTGAAAAAGTTGGGAGAAGATCAAAAAGTGTATGTTACTATTACCAAAATAGATAAAGAACTAGAAGAATTAACGATGAAATTTATTGAAGGGCAAATAGATACACTTGGAATGGTTGCAATGGTAGAGGGGATACAAGGAATGCTTTGTAATATAATTGTTTAATGGGCTTGATTTTATTGGGCTATCAATCGAAAATAATATTTGGTAATAAAAATATCTAAAAAATAGATTATTGAAATCAAATAAAAATTATAAAAATCATTATAGGGAGACTTAAGATGAAAGTTTATTTAGATAATAACGCAACAACAAAAATGGATGAAAGAGCTCTGGAGGCGATGATGCCTTTTTTTAGAGAAACTTATGCAAATGCATCAAGTATACATAGTGCTGGACAAGAAGCAAAAAGATATTTAGATCAAGCAAGAGGGAAAATTTGTGATTTATTAGGTGTGGATATGTTAGAAATAGTTTTTACAGCAAGTGGAACAGAATCTAATAACATGGCTCTTAGAGGAGTGGCAAAAGCTTATGAAAAAAGAGGCAGACATATTATCACAACTAAGATAGAGCATCCAGCAGTGAAAGATACTTGTAAAGAACTTGAAAAACAAGGGTATGAAGTAACATATTTAGATGTAGATACAAATGGTGTTGTTGACCTAAATCAACTTAAAGGTGTTATTAGAGAAGACACAATTTTAATCTCTGTAATGCATGCAAATAATGAGACAGGTGTAGTGCAACCAATAGGAGAAATAGCTAAAATGGCAAATGAAAAAAAGATAATATTTCATGTTGATGCAGTGCAAACCACTGGAAAATTGGAAGTAAAACCAAAAGAAATTGGAATAGACCTGCTTACATTCTCTGGTCATAAATTTTATGGACCAAAAGGTGTAGGTGGCTTGTATGTAAAAATGGGAACTAGAATGACTAAAATATTAACTGGTGGTCATCAAGAAAGAAAGAGAAGACCAGGGACAGTTAATCTGCCAGGAATTATAGGAATGGCAAAAGCTATGGAAGTGGCCATGGATGAGAGAGAGAAACATTATAAAAAAGAAAAGGAACTTAGAGATTATTTTGAAGATGAAATTTTAAAAACAATTCCTGAGATATATATAAATGGTAAGGAAACAGAGAGATTACCGGGAACATCAAGCATTACATTTAAATATTTAGAGGGTGAATCTATCCTTTTGAGACTTGACTTTAAAGGAATTTCAGTTAGTTCTGGATCAGCTTGTGCAGCAGATGATTTGAAGGCAAGTCATGTGCTACTTGCAATGGGTGTACCAGTTGAGTTTGCTCATGGGACTATAAGATTCAGTTTGGGGAAGTACAATACTAAAGAGGAAATAGACTATGTACTAGAAGTACTACCACCAATTATAGAGCAACTTAGAATGATGTCACCATTATGGAATGAATTTCAAACTAGCAAATAAAGTATAAGGAGAGATAGATGTATTCAGAAAAAGTTATGGACCACTTTAATAATCCAAGAAATGTAGGAGTTATTGA
>CAZFBB010000281.1:0-1851 GCA_964517235.1 uncultured Fusobacteriaceae bacterium | reverse complement strand
TTTATTAAAAAAGGAAGGAAATTATGCTTTCCTTCTTTATTTATATCTAAAACTAGGGATACCCTCTGAGTATGAGTGCTTTTCCCGGCTCCATCAAGTCCACAAATATCTATAAACAATACTAATGCTCTTATTAATCAAATTCAACAATACTTATAACCATTTTTATTATCACTATTATTTTCATTTAAATTAATAATGTTAAAATATCTCTAGCTGATTGATTTTTCCTTTTCTTAATCTATCATTTGAAGGTAATTCATTAATTATAGAATTAATAGTCTTTTTTACTTTCCTCTCATAATTGAGTGTTTCATCTTCTAAAAAATTTGGCAGTATTCCATTTATTTTTAAATAATTAATCATTGGCCATAAAGAATCAGGAGCCAAATTTTTTACCCAATTACCCAAAATAGCAGGGTGATGACTAGTAACACACATGAATTTATCAAATTTATAAAGACCATATTTACCGTTTTTATTAGTCATAATGCATTTCATTTGAGATGATAATTTAATTTGTAATAGGTCTAACAAAGTTTCTTTACCTTTAATCGCCCATTCTCCTTGAACTATTATTAGTGTTGGTTCAAGTATCTTTATTTCTTCCACTAAATAATTTATACAATTTCTTCTCATTATATTAGTGTCTTGTACGGCAGATAAGTTATCTGCCTTTTCCTGTAATTGAAAAGCACATCTCAAAACATTACTTAAAGCATAACTAGAATAGATATAATCACTAAAAACATTGAAAATATTTTGTAAAGTAATTAGAGTTCCTTTTATATGATTGTTCTTCTTATCCCAATTAATGCAATTGAGCAAGTTTAATGTATTTTCATCAAAGTTACTAGAAGTTCCAAACTTAGAATTTTTCATATATCCAGTTTCTTTTCCTATTACGAGTATTCTTATTTCTGTTTCTTTATATTTTGCATCATAAAAAGGCATCAATCCACAAGTTCCTCCTGAAAATTGCTTTACAACATCTTTTTTCTGAGAATTACTACAATTCTCATAATGCTTGCAGTGAAAATTATCTGCATTAAGGCCTTCATTTAAATATAGATTTTGTAATTTTTTATAACGGTCTTTTGTTTTTTCTAAATTAAAGTCCCACGACATAATACACACCTCTACCTTAAAACTATAATATTTAAAACTTATATAAATGAACCAACAGCATTATTGAATAATTAAATAAAACTATTAAAGTATCATCAATCTTCCTAAATTTTAGTTGCTAATTGATAGTTAATAAATAGTATTCCATTTGCTCCATTATAAGTACTAAAAATAAAATTACCTTGTTTTATTATATGTTTTTTATAGGGATAATGTCAAATTTCTAGAGCCAACAATTGCAATTTTCATAATATTTCTCCTTAAAAAAGAGGAGGAGTAGGGCGACCTAACAGGTAGCCCGTACAAAAAGAAAAATTTGCAACGAATGACATAAAAGAACACGAATAGGGAAAAGAAAGAAGTAATAAAGTAGGAGGTAGATAACCCCTCTAGCTCCCCATTAAAAAGTAGGAGGAAAAATAGAAATAAAAGAAAAAAGAAGAAGTCCTAACATATATATGAAATTTAAAAAGCCATGTTAAATAGGAGGTTGGGAGTAGAAGGTGAACCCCTCCTAACCTCCCCTTTAAAGTAAAACAAAGAGGAGAGATAGAAGGGGAGGAATATATAGAAAAAGAACTCCTAAGAGTTCTTTTGAATTATTAAGTTTATAAAAATAGCCTTTGAATTTATGACCATTATTCTTTGTTTAAATATATGGCTGAATCATATGAGGGTATCCCTAGTTTTGTGTAAATTAACCAACTAGTTATGTTAGAGGGT
>CAZFBB010000280.1:0-1855 GCA_964517235.1 uncultured Fusobacteriaceae bacterium | reverse complement strand
TAACAACTTTTCCTACAACAGTAATATTATCATAATCATTAAAAAATATAGGAGGATAATTAGGATTGTCTGATGTTAAAAACTCACTTTTTTCTGTTTTCATTACTCTTTTAACATAAGACTCTTCATTTATTATAAAAACACCTACATTTTTATTCTTTAATTCTTTAACAGAAGTATCAACAATTACAATGCTTTTATCAGGTATTTTAGGTTCCATACTATCACCATTAACAATAACACCTATACACTCTTTATTAGAATAAGGTAGGTATATTGTTTTAATGAATTCACCATAAATAACTTCACCAACTTCACCTATTCCAGCAGAAACAGAACCATAGACTTTTATCTTTTGACTTAAAGGTACTTTAGTTGTTTCAAGAGATTTAATAGCTTTAGCACTTATATATCCTAATAATTTAAATAATTCCAAATAATCAAGTTTTAGTTCTTTAGCAATTGCTCTTAAAATTATAGGGTCTGGTTTTTTTCTTTTTCCATTTTCTAGCATATTAATTTCTGTATGAGATATAGACTCTAATTTTTCAGATAGTTCTCTAGTGGAATAACCAAGTTTTATTCTTTGCTCTTTTAACATCTCACCAAGAGATTTTAATGTACTTTCACTAATTGCTTTTAACATTTTATCACCTAGTATATTGTACTATAAAATATAGGCTATGTATAGATGTTAAAAGAAAAAAAGAAAAAAAATGTTGACAAGGTAAGAAAAAGATAGTACAATTTTATTGTAATTGAAAGCTTACAAATACAAAATGAGGTTTTTATGTCTGAAAGTAAGATTTACTTAGGAGAAAGAAAGATATATAATGCTGGGAATAGTAAAAATGTTACGATTCCTAGTGCTCTAGTAAAAAAGATAGAAAGTAGTGGTCAAGAGATTGAAAAGGCTGAAATATGGTATGATATTGAAAAAAAAGAAATCATGCTAAAAATTTTGTAATCGTATACTTACAATTACAGAAAGGGGGGGTTATGAAATTAGTAAAAGAAATTAATTATCAAGATGCAAAAATGAGGATGTTAACAAACGAAAGGGAAGACTTGTTTTTTGTAGATATAAACATTGGGAAATTGAGTGAAGTCTTAGGTTATGAATTGAAAAATGGTGTGGAAGTTATTATTAATAGAAATGAATATTTGAAGACTAGAGAATTTTCTAGAGTGGAAAAGATTCTTACTAATGGTGGAATACAAGAAGCTAGAGTATTCACAGAAGATGGGATAATGGAAGTAGCTTTCTTAGCCAGCACAGAAAAAGCTAGAGAGTTTAGGGCATTTATGAGACACCTCATAAAACAACTTAGGGCAAATCAGAACCCTTTGGCAGTAGTACAGAATAATGAAAGTTTAGTGACTATGCAAGAGAATTATAAGGTTATGGAAAAAAGTTATAGGAATTTGAAGGGAGTAACAGATGAGGTATTAAAAGTTCTAAATAATTAGAATAACGATGATGTCATAAGAGCAATAGATACAATCGAAAAGGAGCTTATGAAAGCTAGTAAAAAAATAGATAAGATAGATGGAATAGAGCTTAGGCTAGAGAAGCTGGAAAAAAGAGTAGGTGAGATAGAAAAGAAATTTAATAGTTTAGGAAACTTATTTGGAAAGATTTGATAGATGAAACAACTAGAACAGTTAACAAATGATTAGTATTAAAAGATAGGAACAGGAGGAGTTAGAAGTAATTTAAAATAGTTAGGAGCATAAAATGGAAAAATGGTTTTTAGATTTGATGGTTTTTGAGACAGAACTGAGAGTTAGAGAATACAACAATGAAACAATAAAGATTTATAAAGCATTAGAAAGCTGTGGCAATAATCTCCTT
>CAZFBB010000279.1:0-1869 GCA_964517235.1 uncultured Fusobacteriaceae bacterium | reverse complement strand
CTGTAGATAACGGAAAAGAATTTGCAGGCTTTAAAGAGGTAGAGAAGGAATTATCTGTCGAAATATATTTCTGTGCTCCATATTCACCATGGGAAAAAGGGCGTAATGAGAATTTTAATGGAATATTAAGACAATTCTACCCAAAAGAAGACAGATTTTAGAAATGTTACAAAAAATGAAATTGATAGAGTAGTGAGTCTGATAAGAAACAGACCAATAAAAGTATTGGGTTATTTTACCTCAGAGGAAATTTTCTGGGAAAAAGTAAAGTGGTGCGCTTGACATGATACATTACCTTTTAAAGTTTCAACACAAAAGAACTAAATTTTTCTTAATAAAATAAATAAAAAATATTTTTTCAACACAAAAGAACTATATATTCAACATAAGAGAACTGTATATATATTTATATTGATTTTTTCATTAAATTTAGGTATCATTATATTGAGTTTCTAAAATTTCAACATAAAAGAACTATTTATATAATTCTTATAAGTTGAAAAATAAAAAAAGAATCAATAGATTAAAGCAAATATATTATAAATATAATTCATGTAAGTTGATATTCATAAATATTTATTCAACACAAGTGAACTATATATATTTTTATTTTTATGAATTTTTTACTATGTTGAAAAATAACAAAAAGAATTAGGTCATTTCTTTAAATTTTTAAAAGATATTATAAAGCCTAAATCAATTCAGAAGATGTTAGAAGGTCTTTTTACCTAAAAAATATAGTTAAAAGGGTTAATCAACTTAAAGGAACTATATTTATTTTTCGAATTATGGATATTTTAAAGAGTATTAACTAAATTTATATAAAAATAGCAGTTATTTGTTTGAGGGAGGATTAATGTCAACATCTTTATCAACTGAGAAAAGAATAAAAAACGTAGATAGGGTAGAAAAATATATTGATATAGATGAAAACCTTATTGAATATGAAAAAGATCATAATCTTATTAGAATGGATATGAATATAGTTGAATATCCTATATTTTCAAAAGCAAAAGAACGAAAAAAAAATCAAATAGTAAAATATTACTTCAAGAGTGATAAATCTTCTTCTATAGAGGTGGAACCTGCAGAAGGGTATGCTATACCAGGAGAATTTGAAGAGAGGGTTTTTATAGCTCTTACTAAAATTATGAGAGACAATAATTATGGTCAATCATTTTTTGTTTCAATAAATGATATATATAAAGCTTTGAATTGTCCAAGAACTTCAAATATTTATAGTAAAATTCGTAATGCATTAAAAACTATGACAAATAATTTTTATAGATTTGAAAATACCCTTTATTCAAATGAAATTAATAGTTTATTAGAACAAACTATAGAAACTAATATAATGAATATAATTGAAATAACAAGAAAAGATAAAGAGGCGTCAAGTATAGATCATTTTGATGATGGTAGAGTTAAATCTATCTATAAAATATCTTTAACAGATCATTTTTATAATAATATAATAAAGAGAGGATATATGGTTTTTGATTCATCAAAACTTTTAGAAATAAGTAATTCAACTACCAGAAATATTTATACTCTTTTAGAAAAATGGAGAAGATATGAGTTATATATAAAAAGACCTGCGTTTTTTATAGCAAGACGTATTCCATTATCTTGGGATAAAAGATCAATAGATAGAACGGTCAAACGTATAGTTAAATCTTTAGATGAATTAAAAAAACAAAAACTCATAGATTCATATAATCTTATTAGAAATGGTAAATGGGAAAAAAGTGAAGTAGAAGTTTTTTATAATGAAGAGCATAACAAATCAAAAAGTAAAGATTTTAACATAGAAAAAACTTCTTTTGATTATGACTTACATATTGCTCTAACTGAAACAAGAACTAGTTT
>CAZFBB010000278.1:0-1905 GCA_964517235.1 uncultured Fusobacteriaceae bacterium | reverse complement strand
AGTATAGTTTTACGCTAATCAAATTTTACAATATCTTAAAACCCATTAATATCAACAATTGGAAGTACAGGGGTTTTACGCTAATCAAATTTTACAATATCTTAAAACAACATCATTTATTATTTTAAATGTATTAGAGTTTTACGCTAATCAAATTTTACAATATCTTAAAACCTATAGAATAGGAAATAAGATATGTTAAATTTATTATTTTATACTAATCTATTTTATTATAACATTATTAATATAACTTTGTATTATTTTATCTTCTATCCCATTTGATTTTTCTTTTATATACTTCTTATCTAAATCCAATTCTAGTAAATTTCTTACAACAATATAAGTAACTAAAAGTTTATCACTTGGTTTATCATATATTTTAATATCATCATTTAAAATAACCCTTAAGTATGTCTTTAAAATTAATAATACTTCTTTACTATTTATTTCAATAGGAAAATAATAAATTATATTTTCTATAAGAATATTTATATTTATGTTATCTACTTTATCCTTTCTAATAAATATTAAATTATTAGATAATTTATTCAAGTCTATAGAAGTGTCTAATACTATTATTCTTTCATCTTTTACTAATTTTTCATATTCAAAAGCTTTTATTGAACTATCAATAAAAATAATCGCTCTCTTTTCTGTTAAATCTAAATACCTTTTTATTACATTAACTATTTTATTTGGTTCTTTTAAATAATTTTTATTTTCATTAAAGTATACCATAAAAAATAAATCTAATATTTTACTTATATTTGGATCTCTTAATTCAAATTCTATACTTTCATCCACGGTAAATAAATTAGAAAATTCTTTTGTTATACTTTCTATTTTATCTATAGTAATATTATTTTCTAATAATTTTATGTATATATCTTTTAATAATGATCCATTTTTAAAAGTTAAATTAGAAATAATAGTACTAAAATCATTTAAATCCATTATTAAAGTATTTTTTTTTGTTATTTTTTGGTTATACAAAAATATATCACCTTTTATTTTATCATTATGATAGTCATCAAACTTTATACCTTCATATTCTTTTAATTTCATAAATACTTTGAAAAATGTATAGTAATCAAATATGTATATTTGATTATATTGTTCTATATCAAAGCCAATTTCTTCTTTTTTAAACTTTATTATTAAATCATTAGTCATTATTCTTCTTCCTTAAATACTACTAATTTGTTATCACCTATTATCTGTTCATGTAAACTACTTTTACCTTGTAAAAAAATCATATTTTCATATTGTTTTTCTGTAATTTTTAAAATTCTAATATTTCCTGATGTTGGTATATTTGTTTTTATTTTTCTCATTAATGTTTGGAATCCCATTTCATTGGGAACCACTTTAACATATATTGAGAATTGTAGTTGATAAAAACCTAGTTTAATAATGGATTTCCTAAATTTACTATATTCTTTTATTTGCTCTTCTTCTATCATAGGTAAATCATATAAAATAATTATTCTCAACTGTCTATATTTACTCATTTAATAGTTGTGGAAAAGAGCTTAACCTATTTGATTTACCATTATATATATCTACTATTTTATTTATAAATTTAGGAATACTATTAACTAATTTTTCTTTTTTATCTTCAAACTCAATTTCATAATTATATATTCTTAATAAATCTTCTTTTAATTTAGGTGTTACATACTCAAATCTATAAACATTCAATATATTAATTACAAAGTTATCAACTAAAGGTCTGTAAGGTTCTATAATATCATCTGCTAAATTAAAAAAATTATACTCTCCTTTATGAAATATACCAAATGAAGGATGTAAACCCCTTGCTATTATTTCTTGTGCTATTTTACTTCGTAATATTTGATAAGTATAGTTTAAACAAAAATTAATTAAGTTATCATCATCTCTAGT
>CAZFBB010000277.1:0-1908 GCA_964517235.1 uncultured Fusobacteriaceae bacterium | reverse complement strand
TTCGAGATACTTAGACCTTGGAAATGGAGAAGTATTAATAAGGTCAGGAGAGTATCTAGTAGAAGCTGGAAGTGATGAAGAGAAGATAGTGTATGAGCATAAAATAGATGATGAAGGATATGTTATAGAGACAATAACAGATATTGGGTTTGATGATTTTAGTGATTTTGTTAATTATGAAAGTGAAACATATTTAAGGAAACTGTATAAATATGAAAATGAAAAATTGGTAGAAGTTGAGTATGTATCAACAAAGGAAGAAAATAAAAATTATAAGATAACCTATGAATATATTGGAGATGAAGTAAAAAAAGAAAATAGATACTATGACAATGAATTGTATTGGGTAAAAGAAACAGAAAAAGAGAAATTAGAAGATGAAAGTTTGAAGATAAGAACAGTAGAAAAAGATATGCCTGTAGAAAATGAAAAGGTTAGAGCAAAATTGGACGACAAAAAGTATCCGTATAGTGAGTACATAGTAGAAGAGATTTATGATAGTAATAATCTAAAAAAAGAAAAGAGAAACTTTAAAAGAATAGAAGGAACTTTATATGAGTGGGGAGACGATTATTACTTTTATAGTAAAAAAGGAATATTATGGAAAACAGAACGATATTTTATAAATAGAAAAGAGTATAAATCAATAAAGGAAAAGTGGAGTAATGATTACATTGATTCAATAAATTCAGTTCCAAAGTTTGATGATGAAAATAGATTAAATATTATTTGGGTAAAAAATGATTGGACATTTTATGATTATAATTATGTTAATTTAGAAAAGCGTTATATGAATTTAAGTAATGGATTTAAAAGAGCAAAAAATGAACTAGAAAATGAAGGGGCATTTTATGAGTTGAAAGTTGATACGAAATTAAAAGTAAGGTTGGCCAGTTCTGTTTATTTCAATGAAATGATTGGTGTTAAATTTTACTATAGTAATGAACTTGTAAATAGAATTGTGTATTATTCAAGAGATAGTAAAAGTCAAAAACACTTTAAATATGATAAAGTGAAAGTTGGATTGTAGTTAATAAAAGAGGTGGAAATTAAATGAATAGAATTAAAGAAGACAGTACTCTTATTAAAATCGGTGAAAATCAGTATATTATAAATCAAAATAGTTGGTACATAATTCAAGATAATGGTCAAAATGAATTTAAAAATATAGAAATAATTGAAAAAGATACAAAAGAAAAAATAATAATTTCAAAGAATAATTTAGGTGAATTCATAGAAACAATCATGGAAAAAACAACAGATTTTACAAGAGAAAAGCTTGAAATAATGCATGATGTTATAAGTAACTATCAAAATAAAATGAACCAATATATTAAGGAATTAATAGATGCATTAAGTTTTAATAAAAGCTTGGCAGTAGAAGTAATAAAAGAAGACAATAATGATTTTGGAAGATTAGTTCGAACTGCTTCTGAATACCACCTAGCAAATCAGATGAACTACACAAAAGCGATGAAAGAAACTAAAAATATATTTAAGACAATCAAATTAGCAGATTTTGTTGTGAGTAGTGGGGATAAAGTAAATTTGAGAAGTAATTATGAGGTAGTTAATTAAAAATAATAGGTGAATTTTAATAAGGAGAAATTGAAAAAAGGGAAGAGGATGAGATGAAAAAAAGAAATAAAGTTATTATTACCATACTAGTTATACTCTTTGTTCTTGTAGAAGGAATAGGTTTTCTTTTAAGAAAGCAAGAAGAAAGAAAAATAATGGAAGCTCTTGCAAAAGAAATAATAATAGAAAATAACAAAAAACAAAAAGTCCAAATGGGAATAGAGTCATATGAAAAAGGTGATTATGAAGATACAGAGATAATGCTACATGACAGCCTAGATTGGGATGAATCAGGAAAGGGTTATTACTATTTAGCACATTCTAGGTACA
>CAZFBB010000276.1:0-1944 GCA_964517235.1 uncultured Fusobacteriaceae bacterium | reverse complement strand
AAAAATAAAAATTTCACATCAGAAAAAAGAGAAAAATTATTATTTAAAGAAAATATAAATAAATATTCAAAACAATTTATAGCAAGAAATTTAAGAGATACTGCCTATGTTACTAAAGAATTTAAAAATCAACTAGATCTATATAAAGGTGCTTTAGAATTAAAGTTTGGTGAAAAAGCAAACTTTAATATTTTAACTATGCCTCCTAAAATAACAGGTATGGTTAGAAAAAATACAGTTCAAAAAGATAGAGAAAACAAATATCATCATGCATTTGATGCTTCAATAGCAGCTTACTATCCACAAACACAAGTTGGTAGTATATCAGACACTATTCAAAATGATCCTAGTGCTTATTGGAAGGGAGAATCTTTTAATAAATTCTTAGCTAATGGTTTTAAAAAAGAAATGATAATTTTACCACAAGAAATTACAAGCCAATTAAAACAAATAGATTATACAAATACTAAGTTTCATTTTGAAATAAAGAAAAATCCCAATGGACAAATATCAAACTCGGATATTAATAAAGTATTAATAGATGAAAAATCTAGATCTAAAGAAAAATATAAAAAGGTAGAATATATAGCAGATATTTATACAGAAGAAAAAATAGATGATTTAGCAAAATACTTTGATTTAGAAATAAAAAAGGGAGAAGTATTAGAAAAAGAAAGTTCAAAAACTTTAGGTATAAAACAAAGGGATTATAAAACATTTTATTGGTTAAAAGAAATATATAAACAATATTATGGTTTAAAGTGGAAATATGAAAATGGAGAAGAAGGAAGAAAAGTTATGAACCCATTTAAGTATTATGCATGTGAACAAAATGAAATATCCCCAGATGATTTTATAATAGAAAAACATGGAATAAGGCCTATAAGTAAAAAAGGAAAAGAAAGACCTATTATAAAAAGATTAAATTATACAACAAATGTAACAAGGCCTTTTTTATTAAATAAAAATGATGTTGAATTAAACGAAGGTAACTATATAATGTTAGATAGTGTTAAAGCAGCTTATACTAAAATATATAAAAATCTAGATAAAGGTGGGTTCATATTCATTCCTATGTATTCTATATTCTTTGACCTAAAAACAGGAAAATTAAATGATAATTATGAAGATAATCCATATTATAAACAATTATGCGAAGATTTAATAGGTGAAACAAATGTAGAGTTCTATATGGATGTAAGAACTAATGAATATTTAGTTGCTGAAAAAAAAGATGGATCTATAGTTGAGGGTTGCTTTAGTCATTATCACAAAACACATAAGAAGTTAGAAATTAAAAATAATTCAAGTGGTATAGCACCTAGTGTTGTAAAAATAAAAAAAATACCTATATATGGATTAGGTACAATTGTTAATAATATTTACTAGTAATATAATTAATCTATTAAATATTCATAAAGCATAACTATATGAAATAGGAGCGCAATGTCTTGGAGAACAATATATATACAAAGTGCTTCAAAATTAAGTTTGAACTTAAATAATATACAAATTAAATATAATAATGAAAAATATAACATTTGTATAGATGAAGTTCAAACTTTAATAATTGAAGATTTTAGGTGTCTAATAACAGGTAGATTATTGGCCAAATGTGCAGAAGAAGGTATAAATATCATCTTCTGTAAAGATAATAAAATGCCAATAGGAGCATTACACTCATTAGATAATAATTCTAGGACAGTAAAGTATACAAGAAACCAACTAAAAATACAGCCAATTATAAAAGCTCAATTATGGAAAGAAATAATTGAGTTTAAAATATATAATCAAATAAATACATTAAAAGTCAATGGTAAAGAATATGAATATTTAGAGAAATATTTAAAAAATGTAGATGTAGGAGATTTAAGTAATAAAGAAGGTCAAGCAGCTAGAGTATATTTTCCTAAATTATTTGGGGAAGGATTTACTAGAGATGAT
>CAZFBB010000275.1:0-1958 GCA_964517235.1 uncultured Fusobacteriaceae bacterium | reverse complement strand
TTACTTTTTTTATATCTCCATTTTTATAGTAACTATAAAGGATATCAGGTTTGTTTTTTTCACTAATTTTTATAGAATTATATTATCAATCAAAAGATTAACACTAGATAGGTTTTTAGTTAAAGGAGAAAAGAAAAAATTTTCTCCTTTAATTTTTTTATAGATTTCCTCCAGCTTTTACACGAATAGTTTTTTCATTTATATATTTAATTAAATTATCATTTGTGTTGACTACTTCTACTTCCATAATTATTTTTTTATTTAAATCTTCCTCTTTTATTTCGAAATAAGCTAAAATAAGCCCCGTACTTGTTCGTGATGTATAGACTCCAAGCGCATCTTTTTCTTTGAAAATTTTTTCAAAAATTATTTTATCTTCTATAGATATTTTAATTTTTATGCAGTTTATAAGATAAGAATAATTTGCTTGAATTTCTTTAACACTTTTTGAAATATCGTCTGTTATCTTAAGAGAAATCATATATGAACCAAAATAATAAGGAGATATTTTATATGCTTTTTTGTTTCCTAATTTTGAAAAATCAAATTTTTCTTCAACTAACGGAGTATACATCTTTTCCTTTTGTTTCTCACTTCCAAAAAAAATAATATATTTGACATTTTTGATTCTATTTCTAGTCAAATTTAATAGAATAATAGATAAAATAGTTAACAAAGTAATAAATAAATAAATTTTCTTTTTCATAAACTTTTCCCTTTCTATATCTTTAATTTTCTATATTAATAATATTCATAGGTATCATAGGAGTTACAACACCATTTACTTGTCCACCTTTTCCATTATAACCTTGAAAGCTTTCACCTGAACTTTCAGTATTAGTTTTATTTGAATCTTTCTTTTTCTTCTTTTTTCTCGAACCTTCTTTTTTCTTTTTACTAGAAGTATTTGTGTTATTTTCTCCATAGAAAACCCTTTTTAATTTTTCCCATAAAGTTGGCTTATTAATTAATTTCCGATACTCTTTTTTTACATCTGCTATATAATTTTGACAATTATATTGATTTTTACCTAAGAGCTTATAAGGAGGTCTATAGGATTTTACAATCAATTCAGCTTCTCTTAATAAATCATCATCATAATATTTATAATCAGTATGTTCATATTTAGCGTTGACAACTTTATCTGGTTTAACTTGGTCATCATCCCTAAATAATCCGCTATTTGTTCCATTATCATAGATTATTTGTTCGTGATAAATCCCCAAATTAAAAAGAGTTAAAAAATCTAAGTAAGAATTAGAATATAATTCTTCTCCGTATTTAGTATCAAGAGCTCTTTTCATGATATAAGCATTCCCACTAGGGTCACTATACATAATAGGATTCCCAGCACAATAGGCATACAAATTCAAACTTAGTGGATTTGTTATTTCTCCCTTATATGTATCTTCTGTTATAAACCTTCTCAAATTAGGATTATAATACCTTGCTCTTAGATAATAGAATCCTGTTTCTTCATCAAAATATTCTCCTGAATATCTAAAAGGATTGTTATGTGTATTACCTGTACTTAACAACTTACCATAATCATCATATTTATACTTGTTTCTATTGTCATCTACCCTTGAACCATTAAAATAAGTAAGAGTATACCTATTATTGCTAATTGAATCTACATTGTTAGTTGCTTTTGTTGAAGATACCAAATTATTTGTATTTGATTCCTTCCCAATTGTTTTTACAGTATCAAAATGAGCGTCTTTTACAAAGAATATTCTACTGTCTTGAGGTAGTTGTCTAGTTATTATTCCTGTAGGTCCAAATATATTTTTTGTATATTTATTCTCAGATTCTTCTCCTATAATATTTCCGAGGTAGTTGTCTAGTTATTATTCCTGTAGGATCAAAGACATTTTTTGTATATTTACTCTCAGATTCTTCACCTATAATATTTCCATTGTTATAATAGAAAACAGTTTTAGTTCCATTATAATCTT
>CAZFBB010000274.1:0-2023 GCA_964517235.1 uncultured Fusobacteriaceae bacterium | reverse complement strand
CTGTTAACCGTATTGTCGCTGGTTCGAGCCCGGCTCGGGGAGCCATTTTTTTTTAGATTAACAAATATTAATCATGTTTTTTTGTGGAAAAAAGGATTGAAAAAAGTTATGAAACTTAAATTGTCAAATTAAATGCAATAGTTATATATTTCATATCAAAATATCTCATAAGATTTTTTCAACTTAGTATTTTTAATGGTTTATTACTAATTTCGTAAACTGTTTTATTTACTTCTTCTTTTGTTAAAATGCTAAAATCTATACCTTTAGGAAAATACCTTTTTAATATCTCCTTTCTGTTTTCATTTGTTTTTTTTTCATTTTGTAAATCTAATTTTTCTTCCAATTCTTTAATTCTGTAAATTCTTTTCCATTATCTGATGTAAAGCTCTCAATAAATATATTTGAGGTTTTCTAGAGTATCTTGGTTAAATGTAATTGACTTTTTATCTTCCATTAACTTTACTAATAGAAATCTTTATTTACATAAGTTATTTTAGTTCTTCGTCTTCCTATTTCTATTACTGTATCCCCTTCAAAATGGCTCACTTCTTCTCTATTATTTGTTTTTTAGCATCTTTCTTTTATAGGTCTTTTATTACTTATTTTTCTTCTCTTTTCAATATATATTTTAGGTTTATATGCAAATTGTTTTTTAACTCAACTGGTAAAATATTAATATGTATAACTCTATAAATAGTCTTAAAGCTTAATCTTATTCCTTTTCTATATCTATCCATTATCTGTTCTGGTGTGTATTTCTTTCGAAAAATATAGTTATAAGGGACTTTTTAGCTATTTTACACAATTAGTTTTTCTCAAATTATGGTTCTCCTAAGCTTTAGAAGGCTATAATTATCAGGAGTAATCTTATTTCATTTAAAGTTCTCTATAAACAGAAGATTTATCTTTTTCTATAATTAGTGATATTTTGTATACACTTAGTCATTGTGATAGGTATTTTAGTAGGGTTCAATGGTAAAATGTCCTTGCCTCATAAATTATTCTTTCTGTCTTTGGTAAGATTTACACTTTACCAAATAATTTGTGAGATTTCTATTTTTTGTTGCATTTAATTATACAACGCAAAGTAATAGTTATTTATTATTACATACTTATTATGTTCTATGAAAAAATAAAAAATTATGCTACAATTTGTAAAAAAGAGGTGTGTTTATGATAAAGTTGATAATAACTGATATGGATGGAACATTATTAGATGATAACCATAAAATTAATGATGAATTTTGGTCTGTATTTGAAAAAGTTAGAAAAAAAGAAATTAAATTTGTTGTAGCTAGTGGGAGACAATATTATAAGTTGTATGAAAGCTTTAAAAAAGTGAAAGAAGATATAATCTTTTTAGCGGAAAATGGAACTTACATTGTAGAAAATGAAAAGGAAATATATTCAAGAACGATTGATAAAAAAGGTGTAAGGGAGTTATTAAAATTAAGTAAAAAAATTGAAAGTACATCAATAGTTCTCTGTGGTAAGAAATCTGCGTATATTGAAGATGAAAATGAGGATTTTATTAAAGAATTGAAGAAATATTATCATAAAGTTGAATTAGTTGAAAGTTTTGATAAAGTAGATGATGAAATATTGAAAATTGCTTTATATAATTTTTCTGGTTCAGAAAAAGATTTTCGTAAAAACTTTTGTGAATATGAAAAGAAGTATAAAATAATAGCTTCAGCTAAGCATTGGTTAGATATTATGAATTTAGAAGGTGATAAAGGAATTGCTCTTAGAGAACTAAAGAAAAAATTAGGTATAGATTACTATGAAGTATTAGCTTTTGGAGATTATTTGAATGATTATGGGATGTTACAAGAGGCTAATTATAGTTATGCTATGGAAAATGCTCATAAAAAAGTCAAGGAAATAGCTAATTATATTGCACCAAATAATAATAGTAATGGTGTAGTTAAAGTTATAAAAGAATATATTTAAAGAAGAAGCTTTATCAAGTAATAATCTTAATTTAAAAGAAGGAAGTGTCTATCTTCGTTCTTTTTTA
>CAZFBB010000273.1:0-2045 GCA_964517235.1 uncultured Fusobacteriaceae bacterium | reverse complement strand
CCTTGATTTAATATATACCACCTACTTATTAAGTTCAATCCCTTAAACTCATTAAATATATTTATATCGTTATATCCACTATCGCCTACTCAACATATCCAACCACACCCTTTAATTGCTGGAATCTTGGACTCTATTACGTAATTCCATTAACAAATATAATATGATTAGGCTTGTGCTAAGAGTATACATTAATCCATTTTGTTTTATAATAGGCCATAAAACCAAGTACGCATCAATCTTCCTAAATACAAGTGGACCCATATAAATTGTTGATATCGTGGTTCCTATTTTAATGATTACGCCTATCACCACTAGAAAAATACTCATTTTATATATTACATCTGGGCTTATGCCTATTAACTTACCACCTTTAAACACACCTGTTAACAAGCATAATACAATTAAGCTTATGATAAATGAACAAACTAATCCATCTGGTTTTAAAATAAGCGCTAAGATCCGATACCAATTAAATTCGCCTATTTGATTAACCTTCCACATCGTATCCCCTATTTCAATCACTATATCGATGAGTAGTATAAAAACACCAAATTTATATATTTGTTCTTTACGCATATTTGTTACTTTGTCTCCTCTAAATAGAACAATAAAAATTAAAACAACTACAATACATAGGTAAAATAGTATTTTAGGCATTGTTATCACACGTAAACCAAATAAATATTCATAACCGCCAGATACATATTCATAACCTCCGTATAGGTAATAACTAATATCCACAATCAACGATAAAATAATTTCAATCAATAATGTTAAAACGACGACTAAATAAAGTGCTTTTTTTCTTTGCATGATTTCCCCTCCTTGTCTATTTAAGCTAGTGTAAATTTTTACACCAGCTCTGTTAATTGTCATCAGCATTTTGTATTTCGCCTTGATAAGACTTCAATTTCAGATCCATAAGGATAATATCTAACTACAAACTATCTTCTTAATTGTGCATGAGTAGTTCCAGCTTGTTGCAACCTTAATGTTGGAGATATGCTTAATGAAGCGCCTCCCATTGAAAATGACAGCGACGGTTTAACCATTCTAGTATACCTAGCATAATGCCCATAACCATCCACAATTCTAACATTAGGTGTATTCGGCGTTATTCTAAGCGTCATAGTCGCCTTATTATATACTTGCCATTTATAAATCCTATAATTAAAAGCATATCCACTACCACTTCTTTGATCCGCTCTCCAATACCAATCAGTTTGATCTTTCATATCTCCATTATACTCTGGATAACTAACATCATATTCATGTTTTAAATATTCACTGTTTTTCACTACAGAAAAATTAGAATTTGTTCCTAAACCAATTACATGTGTATGAGCTGGCATAAAATTAATAGGAGCTATATATGTTGCATTATTAGTTAACAACCACTCATCTTTTCCTCTTACATCAGCTAATTTTGTAGTAAATTTAACCCAACTTTCAGAAACTCTATCTGTATCTGAACTTCTAATATTAATACCTTGACTTAAACTTTTATACACCTCATTATGTATTGCAACAAAGAATTGTTCTCTAGATATCTCCTCTAACTCACTATTATTAAAGGCATCTACATTACTACGCATTTGTCTATCCTATGTATCAACTATTTTATAGTATTTTGTATCTTCAACTATATTTCCTATTTCAATATCCGAATAATATTCCCTCTTATCCTTAGGCAATTTCTTAAAATCTTCTAAGTATATTTTCGAAACCCCTAAACATAGTTCTTAATTCTTCCAAAGCTTACTTTACTAATACATTTAATTATAATTTCATTTTTCTAACATTGTATTTGTTATATTTTCATATCAAATACAGTATGTCCATTCGCAAAATTTCTACTTGTCATTTTAGGTAACTATACCTTTTAGATATTATATATTTATTTTTCTACAATCATGCACACCAGCTCCTTTCTCTTAACTCAGTCAAAATAGCCTTACTCAAGTAGAAACATTGTACAAAGTTTTTTAATCGATAATTACTTTTAATTAATAATTCTTTTTTATTATTATAGCATTTTTTTT
>CAZFBB010000272.1:0-2051 GCA_964517235.1 uncultured Fusobacteriaceae bacterium | reverse complement strand
AACCATTAGGTTACTACATCCCAAGAAGCCCCCTCAAAACCCTTACATAGGTTTAGTGGGGGAGCATGTCACATCTATAATTAAAATATTTTTATCTTCTACTTTTTTCTCCTTAATGACTATACTAGAAATTTCTTTCCAACTTATTTATCTTATATTTTTCTAAAGTTTCAAAAAACTTTCCTTTTCTCCCCTTTTAAAATTAAATAATCTTTTATCAATATCAAAAATTATTATTTTATACTTATATTTTCCTTTACTCAAATAAAATTTTATACTATTATTGTAAATAAATTTTTAGATATCACATATGACATTAATCACCTTTTATAGAGATTATTAAAATAAAAAACAATGAAAAGTTATTAAATGAATATATCAAAAAGCATAATATAACAATACCCTATCAAACCTTATATATAAAGAGGTTAAACTGATAGAAACAGAAGGTAACGAAGAGATTTTTCTTGCTGGAAATAAATTAGATTATTATCTATATAGTTGAATAAATGATAAAAGTATCCTATCCTATTGAGAATGGAAAAAAAATATCTTTTAAGTACTACAAAAATTTTGGAAGCATAGGAGATGTAGAAGTTTTGGTTAATGAACCTATACTATGTAATCTCACTTCTATTACAAACTCTTTATTTTAAAACAAAAAGTTGGGAAATTCCCAACTTTTTTCTATTTATTTAATATTTCCTTCACTGCTTTTATCAAGTTTTCTACGTCTTCTAAAGTAAGTTCTCCAATTGTTCCTACTCTTATAAGTTTCCCCATAAAAGCCCCTTGACCACCTGCTACTTGAAAATTATATTTTTTATCTAATTCTTGTCTTACAGCTTCTGTATTAATATTTTTATTTCCTAAAAAAGAAATTAAAGTATTTCCCCTATCTTCTTCTTTTTCAACAAATAAACTAAATCCAATTGCTGTTAACTCAGTTTCTAGTCTATCTCTCAAATTTCTAGCATGTTTTTGAATATTCTCTAATCCTTGATTCAAGATTTTTTTACAAGAATAATTAGCTGCTACTACTAAGCCTATTGCTGGTGTCCATGGTGTTTGTTTCTTTTCTTCATAGGCTTTATAAGCTGTTTTTAAGTCGAAATAAAACTTTGGTAAATTAGATTTATCCATTGCTTTTTTTGCTTTTTGAGATAATGTTATAAATGCTAATCCAGGAGGCAATAAAAATCCTTTTTGACTTCCCGCTATTGCACAGTCTACATTCCACTTATCAAAAGAAAATTCATTTACTACTAGCCCACTAATAACATCTACTATTAATAGTATATCCGTATCTTTAGTTAACTCACCTAATTTTTGGATGTTGTGCAATACTCCAGTAGAAGTTTCACTATATTGAATAAATATCCCTTTTAAATCTGGATTATTTTTTATAACTTCTTCTACTTCCTCTACTTTGTAACTACTTCCCCAGTCATATTGTAATTGAATAACTTCTAAACCATAAGTTTCAGAAATGTCTTTAAATCTTTTTCCAAAATATCCAGCATTAATAACAAGCACTTTTTCTCCTTTAGAAAAAAGATTTACCACACTTGCTTCCATTACTCCAGTACCAGAACAAGTCATAGTTAATACTCTTTCTTCAGTACCAAAAATAGTACTTAAATTGTTTGTTAAATTAACTAAAGTATCTGCAAAGTCTTTCATTCTATGGTGTATCATATCATTTGAAAGAACTTCACGCACATCTGCTGGAACATTAGTTGGTCCAGGTGTAAATAAAATTTTGCTCATATTACTATTCCCCCATATATAAAAATATAAATTATAAACACTCTTCTAAAAAAATGGTATTATTGTATCAAAAATATAATACAATAGTTAGGGAAAAAATGCAAGAAATATTTACTATTAATATTCTTTTTTTCCTTTTACTAAATCATCTAATGCTACTGCCATCTTTAATATCTCCTCTAAATCCCCTAATTTTAACATATTTGGTCCATCACATGGTGCATTATCTGGATCTTCATGTACTTCTGCAAATATTGCATCTACTCCTACTGATAAAGCTG
>CAZFBB010000271.1:0-2101 GCA_964517235.1 uncultured Fusobacteriaceae bacterium | reverse complement strand
GTATAATTACCTTCATTCGATGTACTAGTTTCAACGATAACATGTTGGGACAAAAAAATAAAAAAAGGGACACTTGACTTAAAATAAAAAAAAGAGTATACTATATTAGAGGTGAATTTATGAAAAAGAAAAATATACTAAATTTAATAAAGTATCATATTGAAAAAAATGATTCTGCTTTTAGAGATGAAGCTTATGAAATAGCTAGATATTTTGATAAAATAAATGATTTCCAACTTTCAGAATATATTATGTCAATTTTATCAGATACTAATACGTTCTCTCCTCAAATGGATTCAAATGAATATTCATTTTTTAAAAAAATTATAATAAATACTGATCCTCTTCCTCTTCCAACCAGTATTAAAGATGATATATTAGGAATTGTAAATGCTATTGGTCATAATATTGGAGTTAATAAATTTTTATTTGAAGGTTCTCCTGGAACAGGGAAAACAGAAACAGCTAAACATATAGCCCGTATCCTTGATAGAGAATTGTATATAGTTAATTTTGACCTAATTGTTGATAGTAAATTAGGACAAACATCTAAAAATATTTCTAAACTTTTTGAAGAAATTCAAAATGTATCTCATCCAGAAAAAGTTATTGTTTTATTTGATGAATTAGATTCATTAGCAATTGATAGAATTAATTCAAATGATTTGAGAGAAATGGGAAGAGCAACTTCTTCTGTTTTAAAGGGTTTAGATAATCTGTATAATGAGATAGTATTAATTGCAACTACTAATTTATTTGGTTCTTTTGATAAGGCTTTAACAAGAAGATTTGATTCTGTAATTAATTTTGATCGATATAGTGAAGAAGATTTATTAGAAATATCAGAAATATTACTTGATGAATTTTTAGTAAAGTTTAAATCAGCAGCAAAGAATAAAAGAATGTTTAGAAAAATAATTTCTGCAACAAAAAAAATTCCTTATCCAGGAGAATTAAAAAATTTGATAAAAACATCTTTGGCCTTTAGTAATCCAAACGATGAATATGATTACTTAAAAAGATTATATACTACGATAAATAATGAAAATACAATTAATGATTTACAGGATTTACAAAATAAAGGATTTACATTAAGAGAAATAGAAATTTTATCTGGAATTTCTAAAAGTCAAGTTTCTCGAGAATTAAAGGGGTAGATAAATTATGAATAATCTATTGCAATTAAAAGGAACTTTTCACCAGGCTTCATCAAAAGCTAGAGGTGGACAAGTAAAATTACCAACAGGTATGTTTGTTGAAGTTGATGTAGCTAAATTAGAAAAACTTAGAAATAATTTATATGATTTAAAGATGCGTTGGGAAGAGCAAACCTTACTACCAGGAGCATTAGTTAGTGTGTATTATATAAAAATTGCAGCTAAAAGCAATAGAATAAAAAGGTTATTAGCTAAAGGAAGTAAATCTCCTAATGAGTCAATTGTTGGAGCAAGATTTTCAGATGACTCTACAAAGCATATAATTACACATTATATTTCTTTAGATATAATATCTGATTCAATTTCACTTTTAGATAGAGCTATAGAAGTATTAAATAGAAAATTTAACGGGAAAATTACTAATAAAATATTAGAAAAAACAGATTTGAAGCAAATTGATTTCTTTAACTTTATGCTATCAGAAAGTCAATTTCTTAATATAATTGTTGACTCCTACTATGTAGAAAAATTTTCTGTATTAGAAGAACCTTTAAGTTTAAAAGCAGAATCAATTGTTACATTGTATGAAACAAATGTAGATACTATAGAATTAATGAAAAAATTAGGAGTTGATTTGAATCATACCAGGGTAATTGAAAAAACCACGATTCTGTTACTGCCAGATCAATTAGAACTATTAAAGCAAAAAGCTCCATTTTTAATTTCAATGGCAGTAAGTGATTTAACAAAATTAACTAAAGATGATTTTAGTTTTAGAGAAGAAAAAATTATGCATATTCCTTCTCCTAAAAATGAACCTGTCATTGGTGTAATCGACACATTGTTTGATGAAAATGTTTATTTTTCTGAGTGGGTAGACTTTAATAATATGATATCCAATAATATACCAATTGAGTCTGAAGACTATTTACATGGAACAGCAG
>CAZFBB010000270.1:0-2171 GCA_964517235.1 uncultured Fusobacteriaceae bacterium | reverse complement strand
AAAGTGTAAATGATAAATTAGAATCACATAATACAAGCAGAAATAATCCCCATAGTATGACAAAAGAACAAATAGGTTTAGGAAATATAATAAATTATCCATTTTCTGATAAATATAAAGTTTTAGATGGAGATGGAAATAAATATTCATTACAAAAATCATTGAAGATGATGTTTGATGAATTAAAAGAAGAATTGGAAGAACAAAATTTGATTGGAGAACCAATAATGACTTTGTGTAACACTCTTCCAAATAATGAAGATTTTACTTGGTGTGATGGTGGGCAGCTTAGAAAAACTACATATCCTAGGTTGTGGAAGAGGGTAGAAGGTACAGTTAATCAAGCTGTTCAAAAGGCTAGAAATGGTGAATTAAAATATGGAGTTAATTACTTTGGCTGGTATGTAGGAAATTCAAATGAATATTTTAGGAAGCCTAATTTGAATAACACAGGATATTTTATGAGACCGAGTCAAAATAGGTTTGTAGGTAATTATGAAGCAGATACTTTTAAGAGTCATAATCATAATATCACAATAGCTGGTGGCGTTCACACACATAGAATAATACTTAACAATTCTGGAGCACATAGTCATGGAATAGTTTCAGCAGTTCATAGTGGATCTATGTATCATGGGGCAAGAAATATTATTCCTGCTGGGGAAAATATAAGATTAGCAAGGAACTATAGAGGGGCTTTAACCACTGATGGAATTCATAGTCATAGTGTAAAACCATTTCATGATGGTGCTCACTCACATAATGCATCATCTTCTCTTGTAGGTGGAAATGAAACAAAACCTAAAAATATAGCTGTTAAATATTATTGCCGTATAAAATAATATTCTCGAATTTGAGAAGTATATATAAGTAATAAAATTTAAGAATATTTTAAAAAGAATAATAGCTAATAAACACAATGTAAGTGAAAATAAAGGAACATTTTTATCTGTGAACAGAGTAATTCCTGTTTTAAGAGTATTACATGTTAAAAATGTTCTTTTATATTTTGTTTATAAAAAAACTATCTTGATTAAATTAAATTTAACTTAAATGAAAGAGAGGTTGAGAATGGCAGATAATGAAGAAAAATTAAATTATAATGAAGATAAAAGTAAATTAATAGCAAAAGATATTTGGAAAGAAGAGATACCAGCAGTTATAGAAGAAGAAACTACATTAGTTAGTGGTTTAAATAAAATATTTCAAAGTTTATTTAATAGAATTAAGAAAGTAAGGACTACTTTTTTAGAAAGAAAAATATTAACTGGCAATGGCTTAAGTGGAGGAGGTAATTTATCAACTGATAGAACTTTATCGGTGAAGAGAAAAGATGCTTCTATTAATGTGGAAAATACTGGGATATCAGTTAATAGAAGTAATGAATATAATACTACCTCTGCCTCTGAAGATGTTTTGTTAACCCAATTAGGAGGAAAAAGCTTATATAATCGAGTGGTAGCTAATGAAAATGCAATTAGCAATAATTCTGATAGAATAGAGAGTTCAATTGAAGATAGAAGAATTATATTAAGAGGAAAAACTAGTTATACTTTGAGAAGAGAAGAATGGCAAAAGTTATATTTGTTAAAAAATATTTATAAATCAAAAGGTTATATTATCAACGGTGAAATCGTTGATGGTGATAGTGTTGGAATTTCTTTAAAATGGGGAGGAGCAGGACATGGAACATATCATATTGTAATAAATATAAGGACTAATAGACACCTTCCTAACTTTACAATTCAAAACATTTTAATGCCCACACGAAGAAAACCAAACATATCAGTTAACCTTAGAACAGGTACAATTAGTTTAACAGATTGTGTACCTTATTTTATATATACACTAGAGAGATATTAAAGTTTAAATTTAATAAAATTACTCAAAAAATAACAGAAAATAATATAAAACTTAATTCAAAAAGAATCGATAAAGAATTATTTAAAAGCTAAATAACTTATTATAAAATCTTCTACTTAGATGAAAATAGAATCCCAAATGAATATAGTAAAATCCTTGCTTACGATTAATTATAACTCTGAAAAAAATTTTGTTGTAAGTGAAGCAATTAATAAAAATTGTTTTGTTCTATATTCATTTAATTTAGATAAAGGAGAGGTTGAGAATGGCAGATAATGAAGAAAAATTAAATTATAATGAAGATAAAA
>CAZFBB010000269.1:0-2187 GCA_964517235.1 uncultured Fusobacteriaceae bacterium | reverse complement strand
TCTCTCTCTCTCTCTCTCTCTCTCTCTCTCTCTCTCTCTCTCTATCTCTCTATCTATCTCTCTCTCTCTCTCTCTCTCTCTCTCTCTCTCTCTCTCTCTCTCTCTCTCTCTACAACTGACTCGTTCGCAAACTCTTTGTCTCATTTATCCATTCTACGTATGAATTCTTCATGGTGATGAACACCTGCATATGAGATATTAGCAAAAATATCTCAATCTGCTGTAGCAACAACTTGGTGATCTATACCTAAGTTCTTTAATGCTTTAGATTGAGCTCCTATACCTGAGAATAATTCTATAACTTTTAATTTAGCCATTTATATTAATTTTATCGTATAAAAAGAAAACAAGACAATTAATTGTCTTGTTATTTACTTATTGGATTAATGTTTTCAAGGAATTTTCCTAATATAAATTCAAATCTTTTATCCATGAATTTGTCAAAATCTTTTCTTTCTTTATACAATTTTATATTTGTAATCATTTCTTTATATTCATCTTTATTCATGAACTCATTGAAAGTTAGTAACTTATCTGATAAAAGTTCTTCAGTACTTACTTTATCTTGTTTCTCCCTATTCTTAGCTGCATCTAATAGACCACAGTTTCCAATAGAATTTTGTCCTCTTGATAAATCTTGTTTTTTCAATCAATTCTTAGGAAATACATGATCATAATCATATCTTTCAATTTTAAAGTTTGAGTATTGTGAGAAAGCAATAGTTATAACTAGTTTTGCAATATTATTGAAACCTTTATTTGCAGTTATTTCTTCTTGTTGTAGTTTATTAACTTCTTTAAGTTTTGTTTCAACATCGCCAATACTAATATCATTCATATATTCTTCTTCTATAATCTTGCTTCTAACAACTTTATTTGTAGAAGATTCATATGAACCATTTATTATTTCTTTAAATAGAACTAATTGTAGGTTTTTGTTAAATGTAGCATTATCGTTTTCTAATAACCTATATAAAATTTGTGAAGCCATTGATACAAATAAGTTTGTTGATGCTGAATTAATAAAAATGTATTTTCCGTTATGTTCTTTCATTAATATAGGACATAACTCTTCTATTTTATTTCATGCTTCTGCCATTAAATGAGCAGCATTCTTTAATCATTCTTCATCATTATTAGCAATATATGCTAGTTCTTTACCTAATTGAATGTCAGCCTCAAAAGAATCATCTAATGAAGTTGAAAGGTCTTCATTTTTATAATGAGCAATAACAATTCTGAATAATCAAAGTAATTTATCAACATGAGAATAGTTTAAAACTTCAATCCCATCTATTGTTTTAACAAATAACTCTTTGAAGAATTTAGTATGCTTGAATGAGTTAAGCAAAATTGCTCAAACAATTTCTGAAGGAGTGTTAATCTGAGTATCTCTTATATCTTCAGAATCATCATGCCTATATATATTCTTAATTAACTTTAATAATTCAGGATCTTGAATTTGAACTATAGTTGAAGATCATCTGGCAGCAAGTTTTTCCATTCTAGTCAATTCAATACCTTGAGAGTTTAATCTATCAAAGATCTCAATTGCGTCTTCTTCGCTTGATTCAAGAATATCAATTGAAGGTATTTCGAAATGATTTCCGTCATGAAGTTTAGCAACATATGTTTTAAGTATTCTTATTATCTCTTTTTGGTCTACTCCTGAAATTTCGGCTGCAGTTTTATTCTTACTAATTAACTTTTTAATATGATCTTCTTGTTCTTCATCAAAAGGATCGACATATAGTTCTTCTATACTTTTTGTCTTAAGAGTACTTAATATTTTAGTAAGTAAAACCTTATTCTGTTCAATAAATTGCTCGCTTTGGAATAGGCTTTCAAAAGTATGTTGACTCATATCTTGAAAGGGATATTCCCTTATTTTAAGTAATGACCTTGTTCTTTGTTGTCCATCAAGAATGTATTTTATATTTTCATTTCTTCATATAATAATACTTCCAATTGGATAACCCCTCAATAGAGAGTCTATTAACTTACCTCTTCTAGCTGAGTCTCAAACATATCCTCTTTGATATTTGGGTATTCTGAATTCCTTTTTTTCATAACTTCTTCTTATCTCTTCTAGCGAATATTTTGTATTGTCTATCTTTACATGTATTTTTTTATCCATATTAACGAAATTGTCGCATATTTGAGTATAAACAGAGCTGAAATGTAAAA
>CAZFBB010000268.1:0-2264 GCA_964517235.1 uncultured Fusobacteriaceae bacterium | reverse complement strand
TAGAATAGTTTAAAATAGTCATCTGGTATCACCTTTTCGTTGTTAGTTTTGTATGGAAACAAATTTTACAACATTTTAAGGCTGATGCCTATTTTTTTTTGAAAAACGCACAAGTCGAGTAAATAAGAGAATCCACTTTTTTCAGGTTTTTGTTATACCTAAATTAAATTATTAATTATGAATAGAGTAGATATAAGTAGAAGAGATTTTTCTAAAAAAAATGAAAAATATTAAAAAAAATAATTTTTTTCAAAATGAAGCAATATCAAAAGTATAAAAATTTTAGGTTTTTTTTAAATCTCTATTTTTTAATTTGGATATAAAATCTATTATTTTGTCTGTGGTAGTATAGTGAGGTCGATACTCAATCTTAATTTAATTATATTTACTTATATAATTATTTTTAAAATTTTTTTAAATAATTTTTATTTATAATATTATAATTTAATTAAAAGCAAAAAAATGCTAAATTATCTATAAAAAATTAACAATTAACTAAATTTCTTAATTAAAAATAAATTAAAATTATATATAAAAATATAATTATTTTAAAGTATTCATCTTGCAAAAAACTCCTTGTTTTACTTAGTAAAATTTGATATCCTGAATCGTTTGAAAAAATTAAAAAGGAGTATAGGATGAAAAAAATAATGTTATTAATATGTTTAGTACTATCATTTATCTTTGTTTCATGTGAAAATGAGTATAGAGAAATGGTAAAAATGGAAGTTGTTGTTGATGGAAATATCTATGTTGGAGAGAAATTGGAAGAGGTTTTAGACAAATTTATTATATTTGGTTACGATTCTTTTGGAAAAAAGAAAGAAATATCAATAAAAGATGTTGAAATAGTTGGGTTTGATACTAGTGAAGGTGGTGGAATAGAATTAGTATTTAATTATAAAAATGTAAGTACTACTGTTAAAGTTGAAATAATTAAAGCAAATTTACTCTATCTTGAATTTATTGAAGAATTTGACAATATAATATATGAAGGGGAAACAGTAGAAGATTTTATAAAAAAAATCTCCTTAAAAGTATTTTGGGAAGACTCAAAATTGGAGGAAGTTATTGTAAATAAGGAAATGATAAGTGGATTTGAAGAGAATACTTTAGGAAAAAAAGAGATAAAAATTAAATATGGTGGTGCAGAAGTAAAAGTAGATGTAAATATGATAAAACTGTTGAATTTTGATGTAGAAATAGATCATAGTGTTTCTCATTTCCCGTTTATGGTAATTGAACATATGTATGAGGCATTTAAAATAATCGGAAATTATAGTGATGGAATCACCAGAGAAATAGAGCCTAATTCTATAGATATAAGGGTTGATGGAGATTATAAAAGTTTAAATCCAAGTGCAACTTTTATTTTTGAAAAAAATGGAAAAATAGTAGAAAAAAAATATAATGGTAATATTATAGAGGTTGCTAAAGTAGAATTTAAACTTCCTGGAAGAATAAATGTTGAAAATGTAAAAGAGCTATTTACTTTAGAGGAGATATGTACAAGTATTTGGTATGATAAATATAGCAATGGAATAATAAAAAATAATTTTATGGATAAAAACACTACTGTTTTTTGGAACAACATCTTATACAATAAACCGATAATGATAAAAAGGAATGAAATTAATTTTGATGAGAAAGAAATAGAGTATATTAAAGTTTCATTAAAAAATAATGAAAATAAAGAAAAAACTTCCAGTGAATCATATTATAGACAGATGATTAATCTTGAATATGAAACAGAAAGATTCTCTGGTGTTAAAGATGATATTAATAAAAAAATTGAACTTAAATTCTCAGGAAATAGTAAATATATGTTGAGGTCACATATAAGTGAATTTGGATATGAAGTTATTTTAAAGAAAGATGATTATATCGATAAAGAATTTGAATATATATATATTGGAAGTAATATTGACATTATTGAAAATGGTACCCTTGCAAAAAGCTTAAATAGTGTTAAATATATTTATATAGATGATAACAAATTTGATTTGGAAAAAATATTTGGAGGAAAACTTCCAGAAAGTGTAGTTATAACAGGAATTTAAAATTATTTTAAGGTGGAATAGTTAAGTTTTATGCAACTAAATTAATTAGTTATGTTAGAGGGTTTTATTGAAACTCTCTTTTTTTATTTTTCCTCGATAAAGGGTTATTATTAATAACAAAGCCTCCTTATTTTGTACGGGCTACCTGTTAGGTCGCCCTATTGCTTCTCCCTCCCTTCTGGATAGATATTAGCTTTCCCTTTA
>CAZFBB010000267.1:0-2333 GCA_964517235.1 uncultured Fusobacteriaceae bacterium | reverse complement strand
ATTCTACCATCTTTTGATGTAATACCTTCTATTGCCATGTATGAACCATTTGGATTAAATTCTCCATTCATTGTAGGTATTCCTTCATTGTTTACATACTGAGTAGCAACTTGTCCATTTACAAATAACTCTTCAAGTACTTTATCACTTGCAACAAACTTACCTTCTCCATGTGATACTGCTATTTCATGAACTTTTCCAAGTTCTTGATCTTTTAACCAAGGGGATATATTCGAAGTTATTCTTGTATGAATAATTTTGCTTACATGCCTATTAATATTATTCTTACTAAGAGTCGGTGATTCTTTTGTAACTTCACCTATTTTTCCATTTGGTAAAAGTCCTGATTTTACTAATGCTTGAAATCCGTTACAAATTCCTAAAATTAATCCATCTCTTTCTAGAAATTTCTCTATACTCTCTTTTATATTTTCATTAAGAAGTATATTTGCAATAAATTTACCGGATCCATCTGGTTCATCCCCTGCTGAGAATCCACCAGGGAACATTAATATTTGTGAATTATCTATATGTTTTTTCATTTCATTTAATGATTCAGCAATAGCAATTTGATTTTGATTTCTAAATACCATATTAGTAGTTCTAGCTCCAGCTTTAACAAAGGCATTTATACTGTCATATTCACAATTTGTTCCGGGAAAAGCTGGTACAAATACATTAGGTTTTATATCTAATCCTTTAGTTAATAAATTAACTGTTCCCTTATAATCCCTAACTTTAAACCTCTTATCGTCTTTATCTACTATTCTTGGATATACGTCTTCATAATGACCTAACCAAGCTCTTGTAGCTTCTTCTATGCTTATTATTGTATCCATTATCTTTATTTCTTTTGCAATAGTAGTTTTTCCAAGCAATATAGCATTTTCATAATCCAACTTTTCTCTACTCTCTACTACTAATGTTCCATAGTCATATTCAAATATAGCTATGTCTTTTACTACTTCTACTCCTACTTTATTTCCAAAGGTCATTTTGGCAACACTTTCAGCAACTCCACCATGTTTAATAGTTGTTGCAGAGATTATTTTACCACCTTTAATATTTTCATAAATAAAATCATAATTCTCTTTTAACTCTTCTATATTAGGCATATAATCTCTAGTAGGCGTGTGTTTTACAAGGTATACATAATTTCCACCTTCTTTAAATTCAGCTGAAATTATATTATCAGCACTTTCTGTATTAACGGCAAATGATATAAGTGTAGGTGGCACGTTTATGTTATTAAATGTTCCACTCATACTATCTTTACCACCTATAGCTGGTAATCCAAATCCTTTTTGTACAAACAATGTCCCAAGTAAAGCACTAAATGGTTTACCCCACTTAACTGCGTCTTCTCCAAGTCTTTCAAAGTATTCTTGAAATGAAAATCTAATCCCTTGCCACTTTCCACCAACAGCCACTATTTTAGCAATACTTTCAACTACTGCATAAGCTGCTCCATGATATGGTGACCACTCTGAAATTTGAGGATTATATCCAAAAGCCATAATGCTTGCTGTATTTGTTTCTCCCCCTAAGTATGGTATCTTTTGTACCGATGCTTCTTGTTCAGTAAGCTGATATTTACCTCCATAAGGCATAAGTACAGTAGTGGCTCCTATAGTAGAATCAAACATCTCAACTAGCCCTTGTTGACCAGCTACATTATCATCTTTCAAATTATTGATAAATTGTTCCTTTAAACTTTCTCCTTTTACTTGTGGTTTAGGGAACTCTTCATTTATACATCCTACTTCTACTCTTGTTTCATTTCTCACTCCATTTGTATCTAAAAATTCTCTACTAAGGTCTACTATAGCTTTACCATTCCAGTTTGCTACTAATCTATTTGTATCTGTTACTATTGCAACAGTAGTCGCTTCTAAGTTTTCTTTTTTTGCTAACTCTGCAAATTTCTCTTCATCTTCTTTTCCTATAACTACAGCCATTCTTTCTTGTGATTCAGATATAGCAAGTTCAGTTCCATTAAGTCCTAGATATTTTACTGGCACTTTATTAAGGTTTATCTCAAGTCCATCTGCAAGTTCTCCAATTGCTACAGAAACTCCACCAGCACCAAAATCATTACATTTTTTAATAAGTTTTGTTACTTCTTCATTTCTAAATAATCTTTGGATTTTTCTTTCTTCTGGTGCATTACCTTTTTGCACTTCTGCACTGCAGGTAACTAATGATTCTTCTGTATGCTCCTTGCTAGATCCAGTCGCTCCTCCACAACCATCTCTTCCTGTTTTCCCCCCAAGTAATACAATAATATCTCCAGCTTCTGGCTTATCTCTTCTTACCCATTCTTCCTTTACAGC
>CAZFBB010000266.1:0-2352 GCA_964517235.1 uncultured Fusobacteriaceae bacterium | reverse complement strand
ATTTAATTCTTCTTCATCCCAAGGAGAAAGAGTAAGAAACCTGTTTAAATTAGAACGATTAGTAGTATTTAATAGATTTCTATTCAAATTTGAAAGATTTTTTTTACCTTCAAAATTAATAAGTGCACTTATTAAATTCAATAAATGTTTTGTTTGTGGTTTAGTTAAATTCAAATTTAATTTTAAAATATAGTTGATTAATTCTTTAAAACAGTTTACAATGGTCGTCTGGTATCACCTTTTCCTTGTTAGTTTTATCGGGAAAAATTTTTTACAACATTTTAAGGCTGATGCTTATTTTTTTGAAAAGTGAACAAGTCGAGTAAATAAGTAAATTAACTAAGAGGGTTCGTCAAGAACCCTCTTTTTAGTATACTCTTTTAACTCCTCTTTTATTACTTCCATTTTCCCCTCTGTTTCAATTATATTTTTTCTTTGATCTAAATAATCTAACTCTTTTTCTAATAATTCAGCCTTAGAAAATATTCCATCTTCTCCTAATTTTTTTAATTTTTCTAGTTTTTCATATGAGCTTTCTTCCTTTAGTTTTAATATTTTTAAATTATTTTCAAGTTCTTTAAAATTATTTTTAAGTTTTTTGATATATAACTCATACATCTGTTTTTTTACTATAAGCTCTTTTTTGTATTTTTTTATTTGGTTATTTTTAATTTTAATATCGATATTTTTACTTCCTTTAATTTCTAAAATCTTTATTTCTTGATAAATTAAATTGAAAATTTTTTCATAGATAGAAGTTAATTTTTCAAGATAATTAAAAGAAAATTCTTTAAAGTCCTCGTAATTAATATAATTTAGCTCTATGTTATTTAATTCAATTTGATTTTTATATGTAAAAATTGTATTTTCTTCTTCTTCTTTTTTTCTTTTAATTTTGTCAATTTCATCCTTTGAACGGATATTTTCTAATTGCTCTTTCATAAGCAAGACTTTGTTATATTCATTAAGTTTTTTCTTAGAAATTTTTATTAGAGACGCTAGAGTTCTATTATTTACATTTATTTCTATATATTTCTTTTTTTCTTTTAGTATTGCTTCTAACAAAGCTAATTTTTTTTCTTCTATATCCCTTTTCAACATCATTTCTTCGACTTTAGAATAATTAACTTCTTGTAAATTTTTCAAAGCTTTCAATTGTAACTGAAGGTTTATTAGTTCTAATTTAATAAGCTCAACAGGTGAGCTCAATATATTTAGTACTAGTAATAGAAAAAAACATAATCTTTTCAACTTTCTAACCTCCTTTTTAATTCATTTAATATATCTTCTAAAACTAGTTTTTTTCTAATCTTTAATTTTTTAACAATTATGCCTGATATATGAGGTGCAATAAAACTGTTTCCTTCAGCTTCTTGATTATTAATTTTTTGAAAATTATAGTTGATAAAAAAGTTACTCCCTTTTACTTTGTTTCTACTTTTTGTACAAAAAATTCCATAAACTCCTTTTATATTCGCCGGATAAGATTTCAAATTTTCATTACTGTTAGCAGCAACGATTATTACTTCCTTTGATAAAGCTATTTTAATAATCTTTCTCATATTTTGAAGATGTTTTTTTGATAAGGTTCCTATACTTATATTAATTACTTTACACTCTTCTTTAAGAGCCAATTCAATGGCTTTTATCAAACATAAACTATGACCATTTAAGTTTTCATCTAACACTTTATAGCTAAATATTTTGTCTTCTTTTTCTAAATATTTTTCTAAAATAGACATAACCATACTTCCATGACCATGTTTGTCGTATATATCCTTTTTAGATAAAATATAATCATAATCAGTTGAAAGTTGTATTCTTATTCCTTCATATAGGTTTTTGTTGATAGTATCAAAATTATAGCCACTATCTATAACTGCTATTTTCATTTTACTCCTTTACTTTAATTTATAATATATTAGAAAATTTTATTTTGTACTCCTTTACTATTATTTGATTTTTGAATCTTTTTTAAGAATATGAATAACCAAATATTAAAATGTCGGATATAAAATGGAGAATTATAGGAATTAATATATTTTTCTCCTTTATCATAATCCAATAGTAAAGAATATTTGCGATAGTTAAATCAATCAAAAAGATCATAGCTGGATACAAAGGTATGAAAAATATATTAAAATGCATTAATACCCATATAATATTCAGAACAAGTAAAGATTTTATAGAAAACTCATTTTTTTCACAGAAAATTTTTCGTAGTAATATAAAAATGCTAAACCTAATTAATATTTCTTCCATTCCTGCTATATAAAAAATATCAGAAAAATATCTAGTCCAACTAAAGATTCTGCTATAAGAAAAAAAGATTTTAAATGTGAAATCAGAAGT
>CAZFBB010000265.1:0-2387 GCA_964517235.1 uncultured Fusobacteriaceae bacterium | reverse complement strand
TATTTAGTAGATCAAGTAAATAAGGTTAAAGAAGGAACTTGGACAAATGAACCATACTGGGGGGGACTAAAAGAGGGTGTAGTAAAGTTATCACCACTTAGAGAAAATGCTCCAGAAGAAGCAGTGGTTTTAGTTGAAGAATATGCTAATTTGATAAAATCAGGAGAGTTCCATGTATTTAGTGGAGAGATATTTGATCAAAATGGAGTAGTTAAAGTTGATCAAGGTGAAACTCTAAATGATGGAGAGATGCTTGGAATGAATTGGTTTGTAAAAGGTGTAATTGGAAAAATTTAAGTTTTTTATAGAAAGAAGTGCTAAGGCACTTCTTTTAAGATACATAAGAAAGGGAAATAATGGGAAGTAATATTATAGTAAGTTTTGATGACATAGAAAAGCATTTTGGTAGTGTTATTGCCAATAAAAATATAACATTTGATTTAAAAAGTGAAAAAATCTATGCATTATTAGGTGAAAATGGAGCGGGGAAATCAACTCTTATGAATATGTTATCTGGAATATACAGACCAGATAAAGGCCTATTAAAAGTTTTTGGAAAAGAAGTTATATTTTCTAGTCCAAAAGATGCAATTAAGTTAGGAATAGGAATGATACATCAGCACTTTAAATTAGTAGAAAATTTAAGTGCTCTTGACAATATAATCTTGGGGCAAGAAAAGAGTTTTTTCCTTAATAAAAGAAAGATTAAGGAGAAAGTAGAAAAAATCTGTAAAGATTTTTCATTAGAAGTAGATTTAGATAAAAAAATCTATGATTTGTCTATAAGTGAAAAGCAAACAGTAGAGATAATTAAAGTTTTGTATAGAGGAGCCAAAATACTAATACTTGATGAACCAACTGCAGTATTAACTCCACAAGAAACAAAGCATTTATTTAAAATAATGAAAAACATGAAAAATAAAGGCTGTACTCTTATAATAATTACTCATAAACTTCATGAAATAATGGAAGTAACAGACGAGGTAATTATTATGAGAAAAGGTGAATATATTACCAAATTAGAAACGATGAAAACTAATGAAAAGGAACTAACTGATGTAATGGTTGGAGAGACTCTTGATTTAAAGATAGAGAGACCAGCAGTAAAAAGAGGAGATAAAGTTCTTGAAGTAAAAGAATTAAAGGTAATTGATAAAGATAAGATAGAGAAACTAAAGGGAATTAGTTTTGATATATATGAAGGCGAAGTTCTTGGGGTAGCTGGGCTTGCTGGAAGTGGACAGAAAGAATTGTGTGAAGCAATAAATGGAATAGAAAAAATAGCAGGTGGAGATATTATCTATGAGGAAAAGAGTCTTTTAGGTAAAAATCCTCGTGAGATAATAGAGCTTGGTATAAGTATGAGTTTTATTCCAGAAGATAGGTTAGGAATGGGACTAGTACCTTCTATGTCTATGGTAGATAATGTAATATTAAAAGATTATTATAAACAAAAAGGATTGATTTTAAGTAGAAAAGAAGCAGAAGAAAAAAGTCAAAAATTAGTTGGAGAACTTAATATAAAAACACCAAATATAAAACATCCTGTAAAGGAGTTGTCTGGAGGAAATATACAAAAAATATTATTAGGTAGAGAATTAGATACTAATCCACACCTTTTAGTTACGGCATATCCAACAAGGGGATTAGATATAGCTAGCTCACATCTTATATATAATCTTATAAATGAAAGAAAGGTAAAAGGAACAGGTATTTTATATATAGGAGAGGATTTAGATGTATTATTAGAAATCTCTGATAGGATTATGGTTATGTGTGATGGGGAAGTTACTGGAGTGGTAGAAGCTAAAAATACATGTAAAGAAGAATTAGGATTTTTAATGGCAGGATTGTCTCTAGAAGAAGCAAAAGAAAAAAGAGGTGATGTAAATGCTTAAGATAGTAAAGAAAAAATCTTGTTCTAAAAGGGAAGTATTTTTTATACAAATTAGTGCTATATTATTAGCTCTTGTATTTTCAAGTATATTTATTGGTGTAACTGGAAATAATCCAATAAAAGTTTATATTTCTATGTTAGATGGAGCTTTTGGAAGCAGTTTTAGATTTAGAGAAACAATTATAAATTCTATACCTCTACTTATTACTTCCTTAGGTATAAGTGTTGCTTTTAAGATGAAGTTTTGGAATATTGGAGCAGAGGGTCAATTTGTTATGGGAGCTTTTTTAGGAAGCTATTTTGCCCTTAACTTTAATCATTTACCTAAAATCATCCTTCTACCTCTTATGCTCCTAGGTGGTATAGTTGGTGGAGGCCTTTGGGGACTTATTCCTGCTTTTTTTAGGGCAAAATTCAGAACTAATGAAACAATATTTACTCTACTTATGAATTATATAGCGATAAAATGGATAACATATTTGCAATATGG
>CAZFBB010000264.1:0-2387 GCA_964517235.1 uncultured Fusobacteriaceae bacterium | reverse complement strand
AGACCAAATGGATATGTAGATACAAATATAAATATTGAAGAATGGACCAAGAAAAAAGTTGAAGCATTTAATTATATTCTTGATTACTTTGATTTAACTTGGGATTATAAACCTATTAAAATGTTTACTTTTGATTCATATTGGGATGGGATAGAAGAAGGAATAAAATTAGGGTTTTGTATGCCAGTAACTAGAGAAATATTTTGTAACTATAAATCATCTATTGGACATGAAATAACACATGCAATTACTATGAATATAGAGAAAAAAACTTGGATATCTTCCCTTCTAATACAAGAAGGAGTTGCTAAGCTTTTTGATATGAATGGAGAGGATTGTGATGGATTTGCTAAAAAACTATTGAGAAAAAACAGAGATAAGATAAATCTAGTTGATAATTCATTTTTGAAATTGAAAAGAAAGCACAGACCATATTGGTTAGCGGCTTCTTTTGTAAAATATTTATTGGAAGAATACGGAGTTGAAACATTCAAAAAGTTTATATCTCAAAATAAATATGGGGAAAATGAAGCTTTTATTAAGTACTATGGAAAATCTGGAAAAGAAATAGAAGATGAATGGAAAAACTACATTATAAATTTTTCCTCTTAAAATAATATGTCTAATTATAAATTTATCTCTAACAAATGGATGACACCATTCTGCATCACAAGAACTACAAGAGTCCCTACTATCACAAAAAACACATTCACTTTTGTTATCACAACTAAACCCACCTGAACAAGATACTTTATCCCAATATGTATTACATCCTTTTATAAAGTCCTTTTTAGTTTTGTTCAATTTTTTCAACATATAGTTCCCCCCTTTCCTCTATTATGGATACTACTACGATTTTTAATTAAAATAAACAATGTGACCTTTGCATGAAAAAATAGAATAAACAGACTAGAGACTTTGATTTTCCTCTATTCATAAGTTAGAATGAAATATAAAATAAAAGGGATGGGATTTAATTTGAAAAAAGCAGTGTACAGCTTGATATAAGTTAAGGTTAGCTTTAGCAAAATTGATTGTATTTATAGAATTTGAAGGAGTATACAATGAAATTAAAAAAAGAAAAAATGAGTATAAAAAAAAAGATGGCATTATTAAGTGTTTGTTTACTTATTTTAACATTAATTTTATTTGTGATAAACTTGAACAAAGAAAGAGAAATAATAACATTATCTCAATCTCTGTATAGTATTAAATATCCTGACAATCTAAAAGCTATTTCTAAGAATTATGATACTTTCTTAAGTGAAAAAGGCATAGTACCTTTTATTCGAGGAAAGGATAAATTTCAAATAGATTGTATAGGACAACAGTATTCATTAGAGAAATTTGAAAATCTAGTAAAAAAAGATCTTGAATCCAATATGAAAGAAATTCATATTGGAATGGAAAAAAGCTACAGAAAGAAATCCACTGGTTCTACAAATAATTATGTTATTAATGTGTATGTATACAATGAAGGAGTAGTACTAAAAGTTGTGTTATTTACCACACAAAAAAATTATGAGAAAGATAATTTTCTTTTAAATGAAATTTTATCATCCCTTCAATTAACAGATAAACCTTATGGGTATTTAAGTAGAAAATTTATAAAAGAATGGAAGAAGTATTCTATGGGAAATATTGAAGTTTATTATAGACCAAATGGATATGTAGATACAAATATAAATATTGAAGAATGGACCAAGAAAAGAGTTGAAGCATTTAATTATATTCTTGATTACTTTAATTTAACTTGGGATTATGAACCTATTAAGATGTTTACCTTTGATTCCCACTTAGATGGAATAGAGTATGGAATAAACATAGGTTTTACTGTTCCTGTCACTAGAGAAATATTTGCTACTCACAGGCAGACTGCTGGTCATGAAATAACACATGCGATTACTACAAATATTAGAAAGGAAAACTGGATATCTTCATTTGTAATAATGGAAGGAGTTGCTAAGCTTTTTGATATGACAGGAGATAATTATGATGAATTTGCTAAAAAATTATTGAGAAATAAAAAAGATAAAATAAGTCTTCTCAATGATTCTTTAATTAAACTTAGAAGAAGTTATAGACCATATTGGTTAGCAGCTTCTTTTGTAAAGTATTTATTAAAAGAATATGGAGTTGAAACATTCAAAGAGTTTGTATCCCATAAGTACAATGAGAATGAGGCTTTTATTAAGTATTATGGAAAATCTGGAAAAGAAATGGAAGATGAATGGAAAAATTACATTTTGGAGAAGAAAGAATGAAATAGAATTTATCGAAAATTAGTTTAATCATACAATGAAGTAAGTTTTGACAGAGCCTAGAAAATAGAGCTCTGTCTTTATGTACTTTTAATTAAACTCTTCTATAAGAACCAAACTTACCAT
>CAZFBB010000263.1:0-2417 GCA_964517235.1 uncultured Fusobacteriaceae bacterium | reverse complement strand
TCCTTGACGCGAGATATATACTATCACACCTTTTTCTTTTCGTCAATACTTTTTTAAAAAAAAAGAGGAAAACTTTAATTAATTTTATATATTATGTGTGATTTACTGACAAGTACATATTTTATCTGATACTTTTAACTCTTCTTTTACTAGATTACAAACAGAACAGGTTTTATTTAATGGATAAGATTTTTCTATCTTTACAAGTTGTTTTTTTCTTAATTTAGTTTTATAATTAAAAATTGTAATAAAATTTCTACAACCATTATCAGGTACATTTTTATCCAATATTAATGCTTGGTTCATACCTTTCATACTTAGGTCTTGTATGAAGATAACACAGAAAATAATAATTTTCTTTGCTTTAGCAAGTTTAAATTCTAACATAAAGGAACTTTTTGGATAATCAATTCCTTAAATATTTAGCTTTCTTTTGAAAAAAGTTTTTAAAAGTAATAGCTAAATCTGAAACCTTTTTGATTTTCATAGAATTTTTTATTTGTTCTATGATATAATTATATAGTATATTTTGATTATATAAGAGTTTTTAAAGTGAAAGATACAGACAAAATTAAAAGGAGGATACTATGAATTTCAAAAGAAGTAGCGGAATTCTTCTACACCCAACTTCACTTCCAAGCAAATATGGTATAGGAGACTTAGGAGTAGAAGCATATGAATTTGTTGATTTTCTGATATTATCTGGACAAAAACTTTGGCAAGTTTTTCCCCTTGGACCTACTGGTTATGGCGATTCTCCCTACCAGTCATTTTCTGCTTTTGCAGGTAATCCTTTATTAATTAGTATTGATGATTTGATTTCTAAAAAACTTCTTAACAAAGACAATATTAAAAAAAATAATTTTTCCCATTCAAGGGTAGAATATGGAGAAGTTATTAATTACAAGCAAAACTTATTTCAAATAGCCTATGAAACTTTTTTATCTAACAATAATAGATTGTTAAAGGAAAAATTTGAAAGATTTCAACAAGAAAATTCTTTTTGGTTAGAAGATTATTCACTTTTTAGAGCTATAAAAGATTATTTCCAAGGAGCTTCATGGAGAAGTTGGGATAAAGATATAAAATTTAGAGACACTAAAGCTCTTGAAAAGTATAAAAAACTTTTATATAAAGAAGTTAAATTTCATTCTTTTTTGCAATATTTATTTTTTGATCAATGGCAAAGTTTAAAAGCATATGCAAATAAAAATAGTATAAAAATTATTGGCGATATACCTATTTTTGTCGCTATGGATAGTTCAGATGCTTGGGCTAATCCAAATCTATTTCAGTTTGATGAAAATCTCAACCCAACTAATGTTGCAGGTGTTCCTCCTGATTACTTTAGTAAAACTGGACAGCTTTGGGGAAATCCTTTGTACAATTGGCAAGTACTTCAAAAAACTAATTTTGACTGGTGGATAAAAAGAGTAGAAAATAATTTGAAATTTGCAGATATTATAAGAATCGACCATTTTAGAGGCTTTTCTGCTTATTGGTCTGTACCTGCAAATGAAAAGACAGCAATAAATGGTTCTTGGATGCCTTGTCCAGGAAGGGAGTTATTTACTCAAATCAAAAGCACTCTTGGAAATTTACCTATTATTGCAGAAGATTTAGGATTAATTACAGATGATGTGGAAGATTTAAGAGATTCTTTTAATTTCCCAGGTATGAAAATTTTACAATTTGCTTTCAATTCTCTGGAAGAAAGCAATCACTTACCACACCTTTATAAAAAGAATCTCATTGCATACACTGGAACCCATGACAATAATACAACCTTAGGTTGGTTTAAGGAACTTTCTTCAAGAGATAAAAAATTTCTTATGAATTATTTAAACTTTCAAAATGAAGATGAAGTTTCTTGGAACCTCATAAAATCTGCATGGTCTAGTGTTGCTAACATTGCTATTACTCCCCTGCAAGATTTGTTAAATTTAGATAAAGATGCAAGAATGAATACTCCAGGCGTTTCAAATAATAATTGGCAATGGAGATTTAAAAAAGACAATTTAACTCTAAACCTTGTAGAAAAATTGAATTCTTTAACAAAATTATATTTCAGATAAAAAAGGAAGCTCTTCGCTTCCTTTCAGAATTATATTTAAAGGTATTAGTATAAGCCGGATTATGTATTTGATAATCATTTATCTAAACTTTTAGTTGCCTAAAAGTTTTAGCAACCTACCCTAGAACCAAAGCGGGTAACTTCTTTAAGGTTCTCTATTTGGTCTTGCTCCAGAGGGGGTTTACCAAGCTATTCTAATCACTTAGAACACTGGTAGTCTCTTACACTACCTTTTCACCCTTACCATATAGGCGGTCTATTTTCTGTGGCACTTTCCTTAAGATTTCTCTCAACAGACGTTATCTGTCCTCTTTACCCTACGGAGTCCGGACTTTCCTCGTAA
>CAZFBB010000262.1:0-2436 GCA_964517235.1 uncultured Fusobacteriaceae bacterium | reverse complement strand
TAAGAGCTCCTCCTCCAGTCATAACAATACCTTTATCAACTATATCTGCTGCTAATTCAGGTGGAGTTTTTTCAAGTACTTGTTTTACATTATTAACAATTTGCATCAATGAGTCCATAATTGCTTCTAGCACTTCATTTGACCCAAGCTTTATAGTTTTAGGTAATCCTGTCATAAGATCTCTACCTTTTACATCTAAAAATTCTTCCTCTTCAAGAGGTAAAGCAGAACCTATATTAATCTTTATATATTCAGCAGTTCTATCTCCAATTAATAAATTATGCACTTTTTTTACATATCTAATAATATCTTCATCAAAATTATTTCCTGCTGTTCTAATTGATTTACTTACTACAGTTCCTCCAAGTGATATAACAGCAATATCTGTAGAACCTCCACCAATATCTACTATCATAGACCCTTCTGGTGCTGATATATCTATTCCACTTCCCAAAGCTGCTGCTCTAGCCTCTTCTATAAGGTAGGCTCTTTTAGCTCCTGCTGAAATAGCAGCTTCTAATACCGCTCTTTTTTCTACACCTGTTACTTCAATTGGTACACATATCATTACTTCTGGTAGAAATATGTTAAACTTACCAAATACCTTTTTGATAAAATACTTTATCATAGCTTCTGTAATATCGTAATCAGCTATAACTCCTTCTCTAAGAGGTCTTACAGCAACTATGTGATCTGGTGTTTTACCTATCATCTCTTTAGCTTCAGAACCAACTGCTAAAACTTTTCTAGTATCTTTGTCAACAGCTACCACCGATGGCTCATTCAATACTATCATCTCTTTTTGCTTATAATAAACAAGTGTATTTGCTGTCCCAAGGTCTATACCTATACTTTTAGTTATACTAAAAAAAGGAAGTCTCATCTTTTTTTTATTTTTCATTAATTAAATCACCTTCTACTAAGTATTTTATAATTTTTTCTATCTCATCTTTTTTATTCTGTAAATGATAAACTGCCAAAAGAACTTCAAAAGCTGTTGCATCCCTATATTCCTTTGGTGTACATGATTTTGGAAATGACTTTATTTTTGTATTACGACCCCTTTTACTCAGGATTTGTAGCTCCTTTGGTAAATCATCAAATATTTTGTTGTAAACAAAACTTTGACTCTTGGCATTTACATATTTCTTTACTAAAATATTAAATTTTTCTACTTTAAGATTTTGTTCAAAGAAATAAGCTCTTACTGCTAAATCCCATACTGCATCTCCCAAGTAAGCTAGAGAAAGAAGATTGTACTCGGCTATTTTTTTATAGTCCATGTAGTTTTATCCCTTCCATCTTTTATCTCTATTCCTAGCCGATTAAGTTTCTCCCTTATATTATCTGCCATAGCAAAATTTTTCTCCTTTTTTGCTTCTAATCTAAGGTCTAATATCAACTGTAATAAATCAGCTGTTAATCCCTCTACTAGCTTTGGTTCAAGATTTAGTTCAATACCTAATACATCCATTATAACTTTTTTAATAAAAACAATAGATTCTTCCAAATTAGCTAATGATTTATCATCATAGCCCAAATAAAATTGTTTTTCATTTAAGTCATTAGATTTAATAGATTTAGAGTCCATAAATTTGTTTAATTCTTTAATAAATTCAAAAATAATACCAATTGCTTTTGCTGTATTAAAATCTTCATCCATCGCTAGCTCGAATTTAGCCATAGTATTCTCTAAATCCTTATCTAATTCTACACTGTCACTGTTAATATTAAATTTTTCCTTCAAATCCTTTTCATATTTAGAAGCTTCTGAAATTATATCAGTTGCTCTAAGTATAGTATTTTCAATACGTTCTACGGCTGTTTTTGCCATATTTAACTCTTCATCACTAAAATCAATAGGTTTTCTATAATGAGAGCTCAACATAAAGAATCTTATAACTTTACCTTGATACTTTTCCAAAACTTCCCTTAATAAAAAGAAGTTATTTAAAGATTTTGACATCTTTTCACCTTTTATATTTACGTAACCATTATGCATCCAGTACCTAGCATGTTCTCCACCATATGAACATTTTGACTGGGCAATTTCATTTTCATGGTGAGGAAAAATAAGATCTTGACCTCCTCCGTGAATATCAAAGGTATCTCCAAGGTATTTTCTACTCATAGCTGAACATTCAAGGTGCCATCCAGGTCTCCCTTGTCCCCAAGGTGACTCCCAACTTGGCTCTCCTTTTTTTGCTCCCTTCCAAAGAGTAAAATCAAGTGGTGATTCCTTTCTTTCATTTACTTCAATTCTTGCTCCACTAACTAAATCATCGATTTTCTGGTGACTAAGACTTGCATATTCACTATATTTTTCAACTCTAAAGTATACATCTCCTTCTACTTCGTAAGCATACCCGTTACTGATTAACTCTTTTACTAATTTAATCATCTCTCCAATATGCTCAGTTGCTTTAGGTCTTGTCA
>CAZFBB010000261.1:0-2473 GCA_964517235.1 uncultured Fusobacteriaceae bacterium | reverse complement strand
CAATAATATCTCCAGCTTCTGGCTTATCTCTTCTTACCCATTCTTCCTTTACAGCACCAACTACTGCCCCTACTTCCATACGCTTTGCTTTATATCCTTCATGGAATAATTCTTTTACAAAAGTAGTAGCAAGTCCAATTTGATTACCATATGAACTGTATCCATGTGCAGCACCTTGTGAGATGATTCTTTGAGGTAATTTCCCTTCTATTGTATCTTCCAATCTTTCATTTATATTAGCAGCTCCTGTTACCCTCATAGCTTGGTATACATATGATCTTCCCGATAATGGATCTCTAATAGCTCCTCCAATACAAGTTGACGCTCCTCCAAATGGTTCTATTTCAGTTGGATGATTATGAGTTTCATTTTTAAACATTAATAACCAATTTTCTAAGTTACCATCTATATCAACTTTAATTCTAATACTACAGGCATTTATTTCGTCACTTACTTCCAAGTCATTTAATGTACCATTTTTTCTCTGTTCCTTCATAGATATAGTTGCCATATCCATGAGAGACATAGGTTTTTTCCCCCCATGTGCATATTCTCTTGATTTTATATACTCATCAAATGTATCTTGTAATGTTTCATTAAATTTCCCCTGTGGAAAGATTACTTCTTTAATTTCTGTTTCAAATGTTGTATGTCTACAATGATCTGACCAGTAAGTATCAAGTACTTTTATTTCAGTTTCACTTGGATCTCTTTTTTCCTCATTTTTAAAGTACTTTTGTACATGAAGTATATCTTTACTTGACATAGCAAGTCCTTCTCTTAATCTAAACTCTTCTACTTCTACTTCATTTAGACCTATGAACCCTTTGTAATATGGCACTTCTAATGGTTTTTCAACATCTTCAATAATAAGCGGTGCTGCTAGATCTTTCAATCTTGCTTCAATTGGATTAATGTAATAATCTTTAATTTTTGCTATATCATTAGCAGTTATATCCCCTTCAAGGATTATTAATTTCCCACTTTTAACTGCAGATTTACTATTATCTGCTACAAGACCCAAACATTGTAGTGCCGAATCTGCTCTTTGATCAAATTGACCTGGCAAGTATTCAACAGCAAAATAATTTAACCCATCTAGATTTACCTCTTCAGTAACTATGTCTGTCACTGGCTCAGCAAAAATACTTAGCTTTGCTTTTTCTAAATCTTCCTTTGTAATATTAAACACGTCGTAGATATTAAGAAGTCTAACTTTAGTAAGATTGTTGATTTGCAAGTTACCCTTAAAGTCATTAAAAAGACTTTTTGCTTCAACACTAAACTCTTCTCTTTTTTCTACATAAACCCTGTAGTTAAACATATTGCCTCCTTAAGTATTAAATTAAAAAAAAGTGCTTAAATACATACTCCGCCTATGCAGAATACATACTTAAACACTTTTCTCAGACTATATCCAACCCTTTTCCAAAAAAACTACTTAAGATGTATCGCCCATAGCTAGTCATTTACGGTGACTTGTAGAAACTCTTGTCCTTATTACAAGTTTATATGAGGATATAACTTTTTAAATACAAATACTTCATAAATCTCTCCTAAAAAAATAGATCCAAGCAAATTATCACATGAGTGACAACTAACTTAGACCTAACAAAGTTAACGCCACTCATAGCATGGTCATTGGGTGACCCGTAGAAACTCTCGACCAAATTACGAGATTATATGAGCAATTCGTCTATTTTTTATTACTTGAGTGACAATTAAACAAAATCCATATTAAGTCTATAAGTCACCCATAGTATTTGCCCTTAGGGGGCTCGTAGAAACTCCTGACCAAATTACAGGATTATATGAGTAATTTTTTTTATTTTCCTTTTCCATCCGCCCAAATTCTATCAATTTTCACATGCAATGTCAATAGCTTTTTAGAAATAGAACAATAATTCATTATTCTTTTGATACAATCAACTCTTATAACAATATTATCCCAATAATTTTTCTTTTAATTTTACAGTTTTAGTACTCTTTAGTGTCCAGTTTTATATCATTTTTCTCATAACCATTATTATTAAAACTTACATGTTATTAACTTGGGTATGGACTCTATTATATGAGAAGTATAAAAGAAATTTCACAAAACTAAACTCCCATTTTTGACGTATATAGGTATAGTTTAAATAGAGTTACACAGAAAAATTTTTATAAAGATTATTTATAACAAAAATCATCTGTTTAGGTAATCAGGAAGTTTTTACAAAAATTCGGAGAAAAGCCCACTATTTCAAGGGTGGGATGAAAGCCGTTGCACATTAGTGCAAAAAAATTTAAATCTCGTGTAGCTTTAAATATATATTAATTATATAATTTTAGTATGAATAATAAATATAGAAAAACAATAACAACAGTATCATTGATTAACTATCATTTTGTTTTTTGTCCTAGATATAGAAGAAAAATATTTCTTTATGATACCTATTAAAAAAGCAGGTATTAAGCAAGATGAAAATTCACT
>CAZFBB010000260.1:0-2477 GCA_964517235.1 uncultured Fusobacteriaceae bacterium | reverse complement strand
ACCCTTGAAGAAATGGAAAAAAAAGAGGGAATGGTCAGATATGAAATGAATGTTGTTGAACTACCATTCTTTTCAAAGGACAAAAAAGTAAAAGTTAATGAAATAAAAACATATCATTTTTCTAAAAGACGTAACACATTTATGAGAGTAATACCTGGTTTAGATAGAAAAATTCCTTTAGAATTTGCAGAAAAGTTATTTATAGTTTTATTACAGATACAAAAAGAAAATGGTTATTTAAAAACTATTTATACAGATATCAATTATTTAATAGATAAATTAAATATACAGGTAAATGGTAAAAATAGAAGATTAATATGGGAAGCGATACTAGATTTAAGTAGGACTACTTATGTTTTTAATAATGTTTATTACTTAAAAGAAAATCAAGATCAGAAGGGTATGATAGTAAAAGATCTTTTAGAAACTAGAATACTTGAAGAAGTAAGAAAGATAAAAGTAGAAGATATGAAAGATGAGGATAAAGGTCATATAAGAAACTCTTATGTAAAAGAGATAATTAAGATTACTTTTTCTACTTATATACAAACTAATATAGTAAATAAAGGTTATTTATTATTTAATTCTAAACAATTATTAGGTATAAAATCATCTGTAACAAGAAGTATATATCAGATGATAGAAAAATGGAGAAATAATAAGGAAGAAATGACAGTATTCTCTAAAAGGTTAGCATCAAGAATACCACTTTCTTGGAAGAAGGAAAATATTTCTTCAACTGTATCGAGGTTAAAAAGAAGTTTTAAAGAATTAGAAGAAATGGAACTTATAAAGTCTGCTAAGTTTTTTAGAAATGGACATAATGAAGAAAGTTATTTTATGGTTGTATTTAATAACTCTAGACTCAGCCAAGCATATTATGTTACAGGACAAGAAAATATGGAGATAGAAGATATAGAAAGTTTTGAAAATGTAAATGAAACAATTTCTAAAGGTTCAGTTGTTAATAACTTAGAACCATTAAATTTTATTGTTGATAAAAAACAAATTGATGAATTGTTTATGATTTTTCCTTTAAGAGCAAGAGAATTAAAAAGTTTAAAGAGAAATATAAAAAGTGCATTGGAAAAATATGATTTTGAGTATGTAAAATATAATGCAGAATATACAGTATTAAATGCTAAAAGAAGTTATCTAAAATACTTTACAGGGTCTCTTGAAAATAATTGGGCTGAAGAATATGCTGAAAATAAAAAAAGACAAGTTAAGAAAGAATCAGCTAAAATAATTGAAGTTCAAGAGCCTATAGAAATAATAAAAGAAGTAAATAGTGAAAAAACAAAATTATTAAATGAGTTTTATGAGAATATGAATAATAATGAAAAAGAGTTGTTTAAGAGTAGAGTTTATAGTGAAATTGATAGAATAAGTGACGCACCTTTGCCACAAACAGTGAAAGAAACTATGTTTAGAAAATCTAATTATAGATATAAAATATTAGAAGAATTGTATAACAATAGAAACAATGGTTTAGTTCTAGAGGAAAATTTTACTAATATTAGTCAATTTGGTGTAAGAGTGTATAAAGAACTTTCTAGTGCTCAATTGGAAGAATATTTAAATGAAGTATCTTTTAGTCTAAAAACATTTGAATTTTGTGATATAGAAGATGATAAAGTAAAAATTGATGTTAAATATAATAATAATGGAATGAGTCATATAAAAATTATAAAAAAGTAGAGGGGGAAAAATGGGAAAAGTAATAGCTTTAGTAAATCAAAAAGGTGGAGTAGCTAAATCAAGCTCTGCTATTAACTTATCTTATGGATTAATAAAAAAAGGAAAAAAAGTACTCCTTATTGATTTGGATGCTCAAGGAAATGCAACAACTGGTACAGGTATAGATAAAAGAACACTTGCTTTTACATCAAATGATTTATTGGTAAATGATATGGTAAAAGGGATAGAGTGTCTAAATACAAGTGAAGGACTTGATGTAATAGGGGCAAATATAAATCTCGCAAGTGCTGAAGTAGCACTATTTAATAAGTTAGCTAGGGAAAGTGTACTAAAAAATAAATTAGCAGAGTTAAAGAATAATTATGATTATATATTTATTGATTGTGCTCCAAGTTTATCAATTTTAACAGTTAATGCTCTAGTTGCAAGTGATAAAGTGTATATTCCTGTTGAAACAGAGTATTTTGCATTGGAAGGGATAGAACAGTTGTTGAATACAATTAATACGATTAAAGTTATAAATCCAGCACTTGAACTGGGAGGAGTTTTTGCTACTAAGTTTGATTTAAGACATGGTTTATCAAATGATGTATATAGTAGTTTAAAAGAAGTTTTTGGAAATGACCTTTTAGAGACAAAAATAAGAATTAATATAGCCATAGCAAAATCTCAAGGCGAGAGAAAAAATATATTTGATTATGATTCGAGTTCAAATGGAGCTAAAGATTATGCTAAATTGGTAGAAGAGATACTTGAAAGGGAGGGAGAATAATGTC
>CAZFBB010000259.1:0-2479 GCA_964517235.1 uncultured Fusobacteriaceae bacterium | reverse complement strand
GAGAAAAATCTTCTTTATAAATAACATTATAAATATATTCATAATAACTGTCTTTTCTTTTCAGCTTAAATAAAGCCTTTTGTCTAAAGGAATCTAACTCCAAATCAAAATAATTTTTTTGAAGTAATTTTAAATAATAATTTGAATCTTCTTCCATACCAAGTTGTTCATAAGCCATGGCCAAATAAAATTCGTTTTCATATTGAAAATAATCTGCTTTTTTACTTTTAAAATAAGCTCCTTCAGATAGCTCAAGTGGCTTGTATTTAGCTTCTTTTAAATATTTAACAGCCTTATTAAAATCTTCTAAATAATAGTAATTAAGACCAATATAATGTTGTGCATATTGACTTGAAAATAAGGGACTATTACTATGTTTTTCTAATAGAGTATCAAAGATAACTTTTGCTTTATCATGTAAGCCTTCTTCATATAGAGTTTTACCTTTTGAAAAAAGTGTGTAGTCTTCATAGGCACCCAAAATACTTGTAGCAATTAGTGTTAATAAAACTACCATTTTCTTAATCATAAACTCTCCTTTACCTCGTTATTTATTATAGTTGATTTATGAAAATAATTCAAATTTTTATAATTTAAATTATTTAAGTTATAGTTTGCTTATAATAATTTGTTATAAGTTTTTGTAGATGCAAGCTAAAAAAATGTTTAATAAAAATAGACTTGTATATTTATTTTAATATAGACTTATGAAACTTAGAAATTCATTTTCAGTTCAATTATTTAGAGCCTGTTGAAAGAAACAATAATTTTATCTAATTTTAAAGGAGTAGCTATAGGGATATTATATGACTTATAGGTAAAAAATCAAATATTGATAATATTTAATTTTTATTAAAGGGGTAATAAAAGTGAATGATAATGAAATATTAATAAGATTTTCATTTTTTTTATATTTAGAGAAGATTTATGTAGTTGTATGGCCTTGTTAAAAAAATCTGTAGTATGTATAAGTTTTATCTTTTCCCATATTAATTAGTTTAGCAAACTGATTTTCATGAATATCATTTAAGTAATAAATATGTATAGAGACTGTAGACAAATAAAATTTTCTTAAAAAAGGTTTTATTTGTTTTTTTATTTAGATGTACCTATATAAGAAATTTAGATTAAGTTAAGGAAAGGAACCTTAAGAATTGGGAGTTGTTTGAGCTCCCTAAGAGCAAGTTTTGAAATTTAGTGACTATAGTGATTACTTAATCTTTTTTCTGAGTTTGTAGTAGTAATATATTATATCCCATATGCTATTTTATTTTTTTGATTCAATTATACAATTTAGGAAGTAAGGATAAAAAGTAAAGTGGTATTTAAATTTTAGTATATATTTTGCTTTACAAATTTTTGGAACTTAAGCAAAGAAAAAACTTCTAAAGAAGCCTGCTGAAAAAGTCTTGTTTTACAAATTTTAAAAATAATTTCATTGATTTTATTGGAGTAGAACCATCTAAATTATGAAAAATTGAAATTTTTAGATTTTTTCAGTGACTTACTTCTAAAGGTTTTTATATAATATGTTTATCTAAAAATATCTATTCAAAAAATTATGTTATTTATTAAAAAAAATTTATACTAAACTAGTAAAAAAGAAATAATCATAGTATAATTTAGTAATTAGAGAGAGGGGGTAAAATGGGAAAAATACAAATTTTAGATGAATCAGTATCGAATATAATTGCAGCAGGAGAAGTTGTAGAAAACCCAGCAAGTATGATAAAGGAACTTTTGGAAAACTCTCTCGATGCAGGAGCTACTATGATAAAAGTTTATGTGAACAATAGTGGTAGATATGTAAGGATAGTTGATAATGGAAGTGGCATGTCTCGAGAGGATTTATTTTTGTCTATAGAAAGACACGCTACTAGCAAGATAAAAAATAAAGAAGATATATTTAATCTATATACATATGGTTTTAGAGGTGAAGCTTTGGCTTCTATTGCTTCTGTTTCAAAACTTAAATTAACAAGTAAACAGGTTGAAGAGATGGTGGCTACAAAAATCCATGTTAATGGTGGAAAAGTGACAAAAGTAGAGGAAGTGGCAAATCAAGTAGGAACAGAAATTGAAGTAAGAGACTTATTTTTTAATACCCCTGCAAGATTAAAGTTTTTACGTAGTAAAGGAACAGAGTATAATAAAATAAAGAGTATAGTACTTGCAGAAGCGCTGGCAAATTACAATACAGCTTTTTCTCTTTTTTTAGATGATAAAGAAGTAATAAAAACAAGTGGAAAAGGTATAAAACACAGTATACTAGAGTTGTTTAGTCCACAAATATTGAAAAATTTAAAGGAATTTGACCATGGTTTTGTAGGAAATATGAATATACTTCGTGCTTCAAAAGATTATATATTTACATATATTAATGGTAGGTTTGCTAAATCAGCAATAATAGAAAAAGCAGTGATAGAAGCATATTATACAAAACTTATGAAGGGTAAATATCCCTTTGCAATAATATTTT
>CAZFBB010000258.1:0-2480 GCA_964517235.1 uncultured Fusobacteriaceae bacterium | reverse complement strand
ATTTTCATAAAAAAAGTAGCCTAAATTAATAGGCTAGTTTAAATTCGACCAAAAACGCACAAGTCGAGTAAAGTTATTAAAATAAAAGAAAAATATTTTTAAATTTACTTTTGTACTTAGGTTGGCCTTTTAATAAAATATCCTATAAACTTTTTCAAACTTTAAACTATTATAAAGCAAAAAATATATCACCGAGAACTTATACTAATTTATTACTTGAAACATTTAATAATACTAAAACAGGTGGAAGATGTTATCTTATTCCGTATATTTCATTTAATGAAAAACAAAACACTTTGTTAATTTATAAAGAAAGAAATGATGTCAGTAATGAAAAAATAGAGAATAACGCTTCTATATTAAAAATTGAAACAGATTACAAATATTTAATAACGGAATCTTACATCTATTTAATTCTCTATAATATTAACGAAACAACAGAGACTATTACCCAATTTGTTAACAAAATAGATGTATACTTAGAATATAGTAATATACATGATGAAAAATACACTAAAAAATTAAATTATGACTCATTTAAAAATGTCTGGGTTTACAAATAATATTATAGAAGGAAAATGATTATGAATAATAAAGAATATTTTGAAAAGTTGTCAAAAAAAAGAATTGCTATAGCTGTAATATTCTTAAGCAAAAATGAAGAAATATTGATTTTAAAAAGTTCTTATAAACACAATACATGGCTACTGCCTGGTGGTGCAGTAGAGCAGGATGAATCTCCGTTATCTGCCGCTTACCGGGAAATAGATGAAGAGATTAACGTAAATGTAAAGATAACAAAATTATTAATGACTGAGTATAACAATTCTGGTGATGATTATAATGAAAGTATCTTTTTCATCTACCTAGGAAGTATGAATTGTCCAATAGATTCTATAAAAATTGATAATAAAGAAATCATAGATGCAAAATATGTTAGCCATACAGAATTAAGCAACTATTGTAATAAAAAATGAGCCAAAGAATTCTTTTAGCTTTTGAAGCAAATAAAAAAAATAGATCATTTTATGTAGAAAATCAAAAAAAAATAATGTAGGAGGTAAAAAATGGAAAGACGTATACCTGTCGGTATATCTAACAGACATATTCATTTATCTAAAAATCACTTGGAAATCCTTTATGGAAAAGGGTATTGTTTAAATAAGTTAAAAGACTTATCTCAACCAAATCAGTTCGCAGCAAAAGAAACACTTAGTATTATAGGACCTAAAGGGAAAATTGACAAAGTTAGAATACTTGGACCTACTAGAAAGAAAAGTCAAGTTGAAATTTCTAGAGGCGATTCATTTATTTTGGGCTTGAATCCTCCTCTAAGAGAGTCTGGACACTTAGAGAATAGCGCTTCTTGTATTTTGGTAGGGCCAAATGGTCAAGTTTCTTTAGAAGAAGGTGTAATTTTAGCAGCAAGACATCTACATGTCAATATCGAAGAAGCTAATCAGTTAAATCTCACTAATAACGATCGAATTAGTCTTAAAAGTTTTGGTGAAAGAAGTATTATTTTTAATAATGTAATTGTACGTATAGATCCAAATTTCAAATGTGAGGCACATGTTGATATTGAAGAAGGAAATGCTGCTAATTTAAAAACAGGAGATTTATTAGAAATAATATAAAAATGTTAATTATACTTAAAAATTTAATAATGTTTATATATATAATATGGTCGGAGGATTTATCTTGATTTTAATAATGTTTGATATAGATGGAACCTTAGTTTCATCTAAGAAAATAAATGAGATTTGTTTTATTAATTCAATAAAAGAAACTTTTAATCTAAATGATTTCAATACTAATTGGGCAACTTATAAAAATATGACCGAAATTAGCATTTTACAGGAGATTGTTTTCAAAAATAAGAATAGAAGAATGTATAAATATGAAATGTATAAATTTATTAATATTTTTAGAAAAAAAATTAAACAATGCCTTTTAGAAAATTCTCAATCTTTTAAAGAAATTGAAGGTACTCACATAACGGTATTACTAGAGAAAAAATAATGAAAGATGCCGAAACAAAAGCTAAAAATATATATAAAAAAGAAAAATTTGAAAAAATAATATTTTTTGGAGACGGTATATGGGATTATTATGCATGTAAAAATTTAAAATATAATTTTATAGCTGTTAATAAGAAAAAGGAAAAGTTTTTTAGTCTTAATACACAAAATATTATAAGTAATTATTTAGAATACCCTTTGTGTAATTTATATTTAGCTTTTTTCTAAGTTTATTGTCATACCTATTAACTTGAGTAATCTTAATAAAATTCCAGTTTATTAATCTTTATAGGTTTCGCGTCCATGTCCATCAACTTAAGGAATTATATCAGGACTCAAAACTCAGCTATCTGCCTTTTGGTATAATCCCCTTGAAGTAGACAGTAATTAAAAAAGAGCCAATATCTCTACAGCCCCCTAAATAATCCGGACTAAAAATAAAGAGTTGACTTAAAGGAA
>CAZFBB010000257.1:0-2494 GCA_964517235.1 uncultured Fusobacteriaceae bacterium | reverse complement strand
ATAGTTAGACTTACAAGTAAAGATATAAAAATATTAGTAGAAAGTTTTGAAAGTTTAACAGCAATATTGGAAGCTAATGAAGATGAAATTGCAGAAGTAGATAATATAAGTAGATTTAAAGCAAGAACTATAAAAAATGGAATAAGAAGATTAAGGTTTACAGCTCAATTAGAAAAAAGCTAATGTAATAAAAAAAATGAATTTAATAAAGGAAAAAACCCCAATTTAGATATATTTTTAGATGAAATCGTAAAAATATCACAAAATATCAAAAAAATTTTATTAGTTATTTGACCATGACCAATTCATATAATATACTACAAGAGAAAAGGATAACTTTTCTCTTTTGTTTAATATTAAAAATATAAACTTTTTAAGAAAAAATTTTAAATTAAAAGGGAAGAGATCTTCTCTTCTACTTTAAAGTTATGTGAACTTTTGAAAGTAGTTGGAAAAGGAAGGGAGTGAAGTTTTTATATTTTATAAAATATAAGGGGCAAAAATTTATAGTTTAAGATGTTTTTATTGATTTATTATGTTAGTATTTATATCAAGGAGGTTATATGGAAAATAAAGAAATTGATTTAAGCAAAGTTATTAAGTTTATAAAAAAAATGGGTAGTTTGGGTATATTGGGAGTACTATTATTATATCTTTCTACAGGAGTTTATACAGTTGGGCCAGATGAAACAGCTGTTTTATTGACTTTTGGTAAGTATACAAGAGAAAAAGGCTCAGGTATGGGTTGGCACTTGCCTAGACCAATGGGAAGAGTTTACAAGATAAAATCTACAAAAGTATATAGGGCAGAAATAGGTTTTAGAACAGTAAATCCAGGTCCACCAGCTCAATACCAAGATGTCCCTGGAGAATCCCTAATGCTTACTAAAGATGAAAATATTGTTGAATTGGATATGATAGTTCAGTATAAAATAAGCAGAGTAAATGATTTTTTATTTAATTTGAAAGATCCTGAAAAGATGGTAATGGATGCAACACAAGCAAGTATTAGATCTGTAGTAGGAAATAACACTTTAGAAAATATATTGACTGTAGGTAAAGGAGCCATACAGGATGAAACAAAAATACTATTACAAGAACTACTTGATAAGTATGAAAGTGGAATATTTATAGAAAATGTTCAACTACAAGATGTACAGCCTCCTAAGCAAGTTAGAGATGCATTTAAAGATGTAGCTAGTGCAAGAGAAGATAAAATTAGATATATAAATGAAGCAAATGGTTATAGTAATGATATATTACCAAAAGCAAAGGGAGAAGCAGAAAAGATAAAAAATGAAGCTTTAGCCTTTAAAGAAGAAAGAATAAATAAAGCTCAGGGAGATACAGCTAAATTTCTTAAACTATATGAAGGTTATAAAAAAGGAAAGGAAGTTAACAAGCAAAGATTACGTTTAGAAACTTTAGAAAAATCATTAAAAAATGTAGATAAAGTACTTATAGATGGGGAATTAGATGGTAATTTAATTAATATAATTGGAGAAGGGGGAATGAGAAATGAAAAGTAAGATATTTGGTAGTTTAATCCTTCTAATCCTATTAGTAGTATTTACTTCAATGTATCAAGTAAGTGAAATAGAACAGGCAGTAGTTTTAAGATTTGGTAAACCTGTTGGGGGATCTATTATTAACGCAGGTCTAAAGTTTAAGATGCCTTTTATAGATGACGTATTGAAGTTTGATAAGAGAATATTAGAGTATGATAGTGCTCCTAAAGAGCTTATAACAAAAGATAAAAAAAATGTGGTTGTTGATAACTATGCTAAATGGAAGATTAATGATCCACTGCTATTTTTACAAAGAGTTCAAAACCAAACAGAAGCACAAAAGAGATTGGATGACATAATATATTCGGAATTACGTCAAGTTCTTGGAAACTATACTTTTTTAGAGGTGATTTCAACAAAACGAGAAGAAATTATGGATTTGACAAGTGAGCAAAGTAGAGAAAAATTAAGTGACCTTGGAATAGACCTTGTTGATGTAAGGATAAAAAGGGTTGATTTACCAAAGGAAAATGAAGAAAATATCTATAGGAGAATGGAAGCAGAAAGGCAAGAGCAAGCAAAAAAATATAGAGCAGAAGGTCAACAGAAAGCTCTTGAAATAATATCAACAGCCGATAAAGAAAGAGCAATAGAGCTTTCAAAAGCATATAAAGAAGCCCAAATAATAAAAGGGGAAGCTGAAGAAGAAGCAGCAAGAATATACGCTGAAGCCTATAATGTAGATATTGAATTTTATAAATTTATAAGAAGTTTAGAAAGTTATGAAAAGATATTCAATAATCAGAGAAGTGATAAGTTAATTTTGAGCACAGATTCTGAATTATGGAAATATCTAAGTGAATAACTCGACTTTTGTGTTTTTGGTCGAATTAAAGCTAGCCTATTAATTTAGGCTACTTTTTTTATGAAGATATCTAGGATTTCTTGTCTTTTCATTCCTAGTTCTCTTAAATCAAGTATTTTCA
>CAZFBB010000256.1:0-2500 GCA_964517235.1 uncultured Fusobacteriaceae bacterium | reverse complement strand
AGAATTTATTCTCTTCTTTTTCTGAGGAGGAATCAGAAGGAATACTACTTATTAACTGCTAGTGTGTCATGTCAAGCCTACTACCAATTACCCTCATTTGAACTTTCTTAACTTCTCTCTTATCTTTTTTTATTTTTTTTAATAGTCTACTATAATTTTCAATTTGATATTTATATATATCATTTTGCAAATTATATTAGAGAAATACTACTTTATATATAACAATATCAACAGGAATTTGTAAGTTTTACCTTGCAAAACGCCTTTATTAGTGTAATATTATATGATATAATCTGATAAATTAAGGAGGTGATAACGTGTTAAAATCAAATTTAGGCCATCTTATGGTTGACTACAAAATTAATAGTATATCTGCTTTAAGTAGATTAACTGGACTTAGTCGAGAAACTCTAACTAAAATAAGGTCAAATAAAAAGATTGAAACTATTAAGTTAGAGACTTTTTTAAAATTATGTAAACATTTCAATTGTTCATTAGATGATTTAATTGAACACACACCTAATAAAGACTAATTAAAGTCTAAATTTAAACACTAAATCCACTTCTACTATTTAAAAAGATTTTTTATATATAAAGATAAAATTCCATATCTAATATTGAACTACAAGATTAAAACTTTTTCGAAACTTTCGGAAAAAAGGGATGTAACAGAAACTTTTAACAACATATTATATAGAAACATGAAATTATTTATTATTTATTAAAAAAATATGAAAAACTTTTTATAACTTACAATATTTATCGAGATTTTATCTATGCTATAAATAAAAGAGATTTTAAATTGTATGATTCTTTAGAGGGAATTAATTATATAATTATTGGAAATATCTTTTGAATGTAGAAGGTCTTTAAATCTTAAAAGAAGGATTTTTATTTCTTGCAATTTAATCAATATAAAAGAGACTTTGATAGTATAAATTTCATCAAAGTCTCTTATGTATATCTATCTCTTTTAAATTTTCACTAATACAATTGGCAAAGAAATAATGTTTTGAGAATACTCCCTTTTCTATTTGCTAGAGAGACGAATCAGAGCGATTTTAATTTGAATTTTTCTGCAAAATAAATAATTTGCAGTATAATTGTAGTATAGGAGAGCTGTTTTAAGGTCAGATTCTTCCCTTGTTGGCGGTTTCTCTAGTCTTAGAGAAACCTATAGTAGGGATGTAAGCAAAGAATGGTCTCTTTATTACTTACTACCGCACTTTTCCTTTTCTCTTCATAAGAGGAAAGATAGAATAGAAAGGAGTAGAGCCTTGAAGATTTTCAATAATAAATCTACAAAGTCAAACAGAAGAAGATTAAGGAAGAATATGACCAATGCAGAAGAAATCTTATGGAATTATATCAGAAGAGATTCATTAGGGGTAAGATTTCGTAGACAATATGGAATAGGCAAGTATATTGTTGATTTCTATTGCCCACAAAAGAAGCTAGTTGTCGAATTAGATGGATGTCAACACTATACACCCCAAGGATTGGAATATGATAGAAAAAGAGAAGATTATATGTCAACCTTTGGAATTAAAACTATAAGATTTTCAAATAGAGATGTCCTTACAAATATAGAAGGAGTTCTTCAAAGCTTAGTAGAAGCTATATCCAAAAGAAATGAATAAGCAATAGTTAAAGATGAGAAGAAAAATAAAAGTTATTTACTTTCGTCTTTAATTAAATACTCATCTCTTATGTAGTCATAGTCTTCTTTTATATATTTAACTGGTTTAATTAAACCCTTTTCTTTTATTATCTTCTTATATTCATAAACTAAATTCCACATTTCCCACTGTGATTCAGGAAAAACTTTATATCTTAATATCTTTTTTCATCTTCTGGTGATTTGATTTCTTTTATCAAATCTTCGTTCTGCTTTAATAAAAGCTATATTTAACTCATAACTCATTTATTTTTTTATCAAGTTCAACTATTTCAAAAAGTTTTTTTAGATACTTTAAATCCATAAAATAATTAAATATCTACCCTTTAATTTATCCATATCTATGTGTAAGAATTTAATTGAAATGATAGAGTAAAAGTTCTAGTTCTCTCTATGTCCACCTTGAAAAGGAGAAATAGAAGTAAAAAAAATGAGATGCTGAAATCTTTTAGATTAATATTTATTATTTCTATAATAAAGCTTGTAATGACTGTTAAATTTGTTTTGATTGATTTTTAATCAAATTAAGTATATAATCAATGTAAGGATATTTACAAAAAAAAAGAAATAAAGGAGGTGCAGTATGAGCATCAGTATTAATAAATATATTGAAAATCAAATAAGTAATTATCAACTGAGAGAACCTATCTTATTTGAGGAATTATTATTAGGAATTGAAAGTCACAAAAAAGCGGTTTATACTGCTGTTTCTAGGTTACAAAAAAAAGGGATTATTGAAACGTATGAAAAAGGAATTTATTATCGTCCCAAAAAAACTAAGTTTGGAAAATTAAAAATTGATAAAGAGCAATTAGTTAAAAA
>CAZFBB010000255.1:0-2523 GCA_964517235.1 uncultured Fusobacteriaceae bacterium | reverse complement strand
ATTGTTCCACCTGTATGCCCAAGTCCTCTACCTGATAATTTTGCTGTTCCTATATCAAAACAAGCAAACAACCCTGCAAGAGCTATAGTTGTTTTATCTCCAACTCCTCCAGTTGAATGCTTATCTATTAAAAATTTTTCTATTCCTTCAAATTTTATAAGTTCTCCTGAATGCATCATCTTACCAGTAAAAGTTTTTAATTCCTTTTTAGTCATACCATTAAAGTATACTGCCATAAGGAATGAAGACATTTGATAATCTGGTACACTTTTATCCAAATATCCATCTAACAACCATGAAATTTCCTTTTCTGTTAATTCATAACCATCTCTTTTTTTCTCAATGATATCAACTGCTCTCATTCTATTTCCCCTTTCTTAAGAAAAAATTTGTTATTAAGTAGTAATCTTTACATAAATATGATATAAAATAAATAATACAAATAGTAGGACGACTGTCCTAAATAGGAGAATCTTTATGAAAATTTTAAAATATATTAAGCAATTCCATTTAGAAAAAATTTTAGGTAATATATTGGCACATATACATCTAAAAAAATACGTAAAAGGAGAGTATATCTTCAACTCTAGTAAAGAAGTAAATGGTATATATTTTGTAGTAAAGGGAGAAGTAGAAGTTAGTTCCTATCTCTTTAATGGACGCCATCTTTTTATAAATACCCTTGTTCCCCTAGAAATCTTTGGAGATGTCGAATATCTTAGTAGTGATAGGGCTATGTTTGACGTAGTCGCAACTAAAGATACTACAGTTATCTTATTGCCTTTTAATATCATAGACAAATACCTCAGCAACAACCCTTATTTTTGGAGGTTTATTGCTAAAGAAGGGAACACAAAATTACTAAGAACAAATAAATCTATTCTTTTAAAGTCAAACTATAATTTAAAAACAGTATTTGCCAATTATTTAGTACAAAACAACTACCACTTACAGTTTAAATCACTAATGGAGCTTTCGCAACACTTAAATGTAAGTTATCGTAATCTTACTAGAGTTATAAAAGAATTTAAAGATGAAAAGTTAATTGAAAAAAAAAGGAATTCTATTACTGTTCTTAGGAAGGATATTATTTTAGAGATAACACTTGATATTTAGTGCAACCAGAAATTAGTAGTGATTAATTAATAATATTTCATATGCATTTAATCCTTATGATGGATATTTTAGTTTTTTCTATCTTCAATGTCAAAATCTCTTAGACTCATAATTTATCCTTTCTGCCTTAGTTAGACTTACATTTCACCAGATAATTTATCAGATTTCTATTTTAACACATAATTATATAATAAAGATAAGCATTTTTTTTTTGACATACTCATCAAAAAATGATGCTATATTTTGTATTAATTAAGTAATACAGTTGCATTTAAAAGTAGGGATAAATATTTAATTAACTATGGTACTAACCAAGTCATGACAAAAGATTTTAATTTTTTTAATCAATTAACAAAGCTATCTTACTTTTATAAAAATGATAGAAACATTGAAGAGGTAGAGAAATTTTTATCAAAAGAAAAAATAGATAACTACGTGCTAACTTTTATGAATGAGAAAAAAAATATTAATTGATAGTGACCTTGATAAAAAGAGTTATTATAGTCGTAATGAGCTTTATTATAATTTGATGCTTGGGCATTATAATGAATTACAAGAAAAAATTATGAATTCAAAATCTTAGTAATTGGTGCAGGTGGTATAGGTAACTTTGTATGTACAACACTTTTGGGATTTAATGTTAAACATATAACTTTAATCGACGGTGATATAATAGAAAATCACAATTTAAACAGGCAATTTCTATTTACAAAAAATGACATTGGAAGATATAAAGTAGAAGTCATTAAAGAAATGCTTGACAAGAAAAATTCTAATACAAAAATTAAAATAAAAAAATCATTTTTGAATGAAGAAATAATTCTTAAATTAGAAAAAGGCTATGTTCGTCCATCTAGTATGAACAACAATCTTTTAGCCACAGCTATGGCTTCAAATGAAATAATAAATATCTTAGGTAAAAAATATAATAAGCTTAATTCCTATAATAAAAGAATAGGTATATACAACATTGATTTAAAACTAATGGAAATAGAGGTAAATAAAAATGAACGTTGCAGATTATGTAGTGAAATTAAATAGAAAAAATTATATTATCTTTTTCCTAATAGCTTCTGTAGGTTTGGAATTTTTGAGATGTTTTTCTATGTCCATATTTTCAGTATATTATGAAAAAATTGGAGTTTCACTAGCTAATATAGGTGTATTAAAAAGTTTTCAATTTTTGTCTTGGTTTGTCTTTGAAATTCCATCTGGTTATATTTCAGATAGATATGGTAGAATAAGAGTTTTTAAAATTTCCGTAGTAATGTTTTCAATAGCCTACTTTTTAATAGCTTTTTCTAAAGATTTCTATTTACTGGCCATTGCTGAATTTATATATGGAATAGCTTTTGCCATTAACTCTGGAAATCTAATGGGAGATTTTAACGATAAACATGAAAAAAA
>CAZFBB010000254.1:0-2609 GCA_964517235.1 uncultured Fusobacteriaceae bacterium | reverse complement strand
GAGCTGGTACAACTTTAGCATTAGTTCTATTATTTATGGTATCAAAATCAAAATATTTAAAACAATTAGGTAGATTATCATTTATACCTGGATTATTTAACATAAATGAACCTATAATATTTGGAGCTCCAATAGTAATGAATCCAATTTTATGTATTCCATTTATTGTTGCACCATTAGTTACTACAACTATTGCTTATACATTCCATAAGCTTGGTTTAATACCACTTATGATGGCTAGATTACCATTTACTGTTCCTGCACCACTTGCAGCTGTTATAAGTACAGATTGGGCTATTATGTCAGGTGTGTTAGTAATCATTAACTTCATTGTTTCACTAGCTATATACTATCCTTTCTTTAAACAGTTTGAAAAGGAGCAATTAGCTAATGAATTAGCAGAAGAAAACTTGATAGCAAAAAAAGCTTAATATAAAATTTTAAATGCGTTCTTTGGGCAGGGTAACCTGCCCTAAAAATTAAATAAAATTTTGATAACATATATAGATACTATTAGTATGTCTCTCTCTTGTGTTACCTAAAAATTATTTAATTTTAGAGAGAAATTCAAAAGAAGTTAACAATATTGCTCTATCTAGAAAAAGTATATTTTAAAAATATGTTGTGTATGTTAAACTTACTTATAAATACTCTAATAAATACTCTAAGGAGTATTATTGAAAAAATTATAGATTATATAAATTCTTGAGATAAATTTTATATAAAAAAACTCTAAACAAAGGAGTAAAGATGTTAATAAAAAATGCTAAATTAACTAATGGGAAAATCACTGATATTTTTATAGAAGGTAATTTGATAAGAAATATAGGGAAAAATCTTAATTACAACTGTGAAATTCTAGATTTGGAAGAAAAATATTATGTTAGTCCAGGTTGGATAGATATGCATACTCATGCTTTTCCAAAATTTCCACCTTATTATGCCTATGCTGATGATATAGGAATAAAAAGAGGTTGTACTACTGTTATTGATGCAGGTAGTAGTGGCGCAATTGACATAGGTGAGTTTTATGAATATAGTAAAAGTTGTATAACTGATGTATTCGCTTTTGTTAATATAAGTAAGGTAGGACTTGGAAGACTTGATGAATTAAGTAACCTTAATCTTATCGATAAAGATGCTTTATTAGAAGCATATGAAAAATACAAAGATTTTATTGTAGGTTTAAAAGTAAGATTAAGTGCAAGTGTAATAGGTAAAAATAATTTGATTCCTCTAGATATTGGTAAAGAAGTAGGAGAAAAACTTGATTTACCAATAATGATACATATAGGAAGTACTCCACCAGAAATTGGAGAAATACTTGATATGTGTCAAGAAAAACATATTATAACCCATGCTCTAAATGGAAAAAGTAATAATATTTTGAAAGATAATATTACTATAGAAAAATTGAGAGAAGCTAAAAAAAGAGGAACATTATTAGATATTGGCCATGGTAGTGCATCATTTTCCTTTGATATGGGAAGAAAAGCAAGGGAACTTTCTATAGAAATTGATAGTATTAGTAGTGATATTTATGTAGTCAATATGGAAAAGGGTCCTGTTTATTCTCTCTCGTCTGTAATGAGTAAGTTTTTACACTTGGGATATGAATTAGAAGAAGTTATTGATAAAGTAACTAATATTCCTGCTCAAATCCTTCATTTAACAGATAGGGGATTAATCACTATTGGGAAAAAAGCAGATTTAACTATCTTTCATATTAAAGAAGGAGACTTTCCATTAAGAGATAGTAGTGGTAAAATAGAAAGAGCTAAAAAACTCATAGAAGAGGTTTTCGTCATAAAAAATGGAAAGTTATATAACTTGGAGGAGATTAATGGATAATTTTATATTTGATAAATTAGCACTGCAAAAAGTAATAAATGCCAGTGGACGTATGACTAAATTGGGAGTATCTACCCTTAGTAAAAATGTTAGTGAAAATATGGCTAAAGGTGGAGAAAGCTATGTAATCATTGATCAACTATTAGAAAAAGCTGGAGAAGCTATTGGAAAAAAATTAGGTTCAGAAGGTGCCTTTATAACAAACAGCGCAAGTGCAGGACTTACCCTTGCTATTGCTAGTATTATAAATAAGGGACAATTGAAATATGTTGAATATTTTCACAAATATGTACATGAACTTAAGAGAGAAATTATTCTTCCCAAGGGACATAATGTAAATTATGGAACTACAGTGGAAGGAATGATAAATTTAGGTGGAGGTTTGGTAGTAGAAGCAGGCTCTGCTAATGAATGTAAAAAAGAGCATGTAGAAAGTATGATTACTGAAGAGACAGCTGGTTTGGTATACATAAAATCTCATCATTGTGTACAAAAGAATATATTAACTATAGATGAGATGCAAGAGATCGCTCATAAATATAACCTACCACTTATAGTTGATGCTGCTGCAGAGGAAGATTTGTACAAATATACTAAATATGACATTAGTATATTTAGTGGAGCAAAAGCCATAGAGGGTCCTAGTAGTGGGATAGTCATTGGTAAAAAGAAATATATAGATAATATTTTTACTCAAAATAAGGGTATTGGTAGAGCTATGAAAATAGATAAAGCTCTAATTGCTGGTATACTTACTG
>CAZFBB010000253.1:0-2657 GCA_964517235.1 uncultured Fusobacteriaceae bacterium | reverse complement strand
ACTTTACTCAAATCCAAAAACCTGGATTCAAAAAATTAGTTGAAGGTGAAGAAGTTACTTTCGAAATTACTGAAGGTGCTAAAGGACCTCAAGCTTCAAATATTAAATCTATCTAGTAGATTATAAAGCCTGTGTATACAGGCTTTTTTTTTTGTTCTTTGTCAAATAGTATTAGTAAAAATTTTTAATTAACTTTTTTGATAATTTTATCAGAGATAAAGTTTTTTCAAAGAAAATATTTTTATCTTTGATATTAAGTAAAATTCTAATAGAATAGTTGTGAGATAAATAAACCACATCCTTTATGTTTTGTTAAACGACTTAATTATACAAGGAAACTTTATTTGTTTCACTTTTTTTTGAAAAAATTAATATTAATTCACCAACAACACCAAATATTATACAACCAAAAAAGAGACTGTCTCTAAAAGGAAACATTAGTTTCTACTTTTTCAATTAGCCCCTTTTTTTTATTTTAATTTACCAAATCTTCCATCCTATTTCCAATATGGCTTACATATTCTTTAATATTCTTTATACATTCAAGCTGTGTTCCAATACTGTTTGAGATATTTTCTACTTCTACTAGTGTTTCTTCATTTACTTTTACTATACTATCAAGGGAATTTGTTAAATTTTCCGAATCTTTATCACATATCCTAATAGAATCATTTGTCTCTTTTATATTACTATTAAGCTCTTCCAACTTCTCTTTTATTCTGTTAAATGTTAGATTAATACATTCAATAGTCTCTCTTCCTTTTATTACGGAAGTGTGACTATTGTTCATCCAAGTAGAAGCTTCTGTTGTATTTTTTATCATGTTATTAACAAGTTTTGATATACTTTCTGTAGATTTCTTAGAGTTTTCAGCTAGCTTTCTTACTTCATCAGCAACAACACTAAATCCTCTTCCTGCATCTCCAGCCCTTGCTGCTTCTATAGAGGCATTTAATGCTAAAAGATTAATTTGGTCTGCCATACTTTCTATTACCTCTACTACTTCTCCAATCTTTTTAGAATTTTTTTCCAACTCTCTCATATGATTTACACTAGTTTCTGTACTCTCAAAAATATGATTCATATTTACATTTGCACCTTTAACCTTTTTAAGGCTATTATTTACCTCTTCTACTACTTCTATTGTTTTATTTGTAGCAAAATCTAATTTATCAGATGATTTATTTAGAGAAAGAGTCATATTAGATAATTTAGTTGAGTTTTCAGCCAATTTCCCATAAACTTCTTGACTTTGGGCAACTAAGATATCAGTTTTTTTTACTACATTATCAGCTTCTTTGTGAGTTTTATCTGTAAAATCAAACAAATGTTTTACTATTTCATTTACTTCTATAGACGTATCTTTTGATTTTTCCTTTAATACTAAAGTTTCATTTAAGATTTCTTCTGTTCTTTCTGCACTTACCATACTTCCCAGTAACTTGCTTGTACGATTTGCAAGAACTATAAATATTGAAGATACTATTATCAACACAATCGCTCTTGATATCAAACCACCAACCATTAATTTATGTGTTGTTCTAAAATTTTCATCTATAATAACTCCCATTTTTTCTGATATCATCATACTTATTGCCAATGACAAAACTGTCAAAATCATCGTTGTTATACTAAACTTTTCTGAAAAATAAAGGCTTGAGAGAGCTATTGGAAATAAAAACATAAGTAAAGCATGATAATTTAATAAAGTATAAAGTACACTTACCATTACTAATGAGACTCCTATTATTAAATACTTCATATTTTCATCATTTTTCTTTAAAATATCTACAAATAAAGTAGGCAGTGTACATAAAAATATAGATATTCCCATTGCTAGTCCTAAAATTTCCATTGGTGTCTTAAATATTCCCACTATTTTTAGTACTAATACTAATACAAACATTATTATTGTTATTCTAAATACCTTAGCTGCAAAATAGTTTGCTTCTAATTCATTTTTGAGTAGTGTTTTATTGTTCATCATTCCTCCTATTTCAATACACTTAATTTACACAGAGTTATATTACTATATTTTTGAAAATATTACAAAGGTAAAATTATTCTCATTAAGTTATCAATATGAAAAAATTTTAAATTTTTTAACAACAATTGAAAAAGTCAATAAATTTTACTCCTTTTAACACTTATTTTTTATAAACTTTATTAATTTTATTTTTTAATCAAAACATTTTTTTCTTTTGTACACAACAGTTCATATTAGTATTAATTGAGTAATATTAATACTTTTCCCATTTCTATAATCTGTAATATCATTTTAATAACTATATTATACAATATAATTATTAAGGATAAATGTATCATTTTATAACACTTTTAAAATTTTAAAAAAGACCTCATGTTAGATGTCAAACATCAACATATAGTCTTTACTATTCCTCATAAATTTAGATTTCTTATCTGTAAAAATTTTTCTATTATTAAGCCTCTTTTTAATGCTCGTTTTAATGTTATTATAGGCTCACTTAATTCTGTCTTTAAAACTACTAAGAAACCTCCTAAAAAGTTTCTTAAACTTAAAAAACTAATCAACTCATACTACAATTCTTATGATGGGTTTTATGTCAAAGCAAAAAATACCAAAGGTCGCTTCCGCGACCTCCAAATATCTCTATTTATTTTCATGCCACAAGAAA
>CAZFBB010000252.1:0-2669 GCA_964517235.1 uncultured Fusobacteriaceae bacterium | reverse complement strand
AAATTAAGTTATGAAAAATTTAAGAAAATTTATCTTGACTTTTCATAGTTGATCTTGTACGTGTTTTTGTGGCGATTACATTTTACAAAATTTTCTTTATAAAGGATATTTTTTTATTTAAGTGGTGCACTTGTTTTGATTATATACCACTCAAATTATACTTTAATAAAGATTAAAAAATAAATATGCAAATTTTTTCCTTAATCTTTATCAAACTTGAAATGTATAATTAAATCAGAAAAAATAGAATAGCATATGTAGCATAACTATGTTACGACAACAAACTTACAAAGTAAATATCATATATGCTACAAAACTACATTAACATTGAAAAATAACTATTTACTTAAATGGTGTTAATAAATGGGTAAATATTGTTTAAAATAATTTAATTAAAACAATAGTTTTTAACAGGTGAAAAGAATTTTTTAGATTAAAAAAATGTAGAGGAATTGTGAAATATATTTTAATGAACAACTTCACCAGATTAAAGAGGTTTAAATGAGAACTCAAATGGAATAGTGAGAAAAGATCTATCAAAATTAACGAATTTATCAAAACACAATCAAAAAGGACTAAATAAGATTTATAATAAATGAAACAGTATTCCTAGAAAATCATTAGAATATTTTATACCAAAATAAGTACTAAAAAGGACAACAGGAGTAGAAAAATTACTTCCCGTTGTCTAGATATTTAACATATGTTATTTTTTGATTTAAATTGATAATTTGAATGTAAAAAAATTCTATTCCTACTGTTAACTCTTCTTAACATTTAATCTTCTATTTCTTCTCTCTTAGAAATTTTTTGTAAGTTAGAACTTATATAATTGCTAATTTATTTAAAATAAATTGAATATATTCCATCTATTAAAGTTAAACACTTCTCTTTTTATCTTGTAATAATATATTTTTTTATATTTAACTATAAAATATCTACTGTTTCTGAATAAGGTTTTTTAGGATTAAACCCATATTTATTTTCATTCTCTTCACTATCTCTTGTTAATAAAAATAATAGAGAAATATAACCTATTAATGGTATCAGATTAATTAATACCATCCATCCACTTTTACCAATATCATGTAATCTTCTTGTTTGGATAGCAATAGTTGGAATTATCACTACTAAAATATACAATGAACTTAATAGTTCTCCACCACCTAACAAACCATCTAACATTCCAATAATACAGGCTATAATTATTGAAACTAAATTAAACATGAAAAAATCTCGTCTTCTACACCTTCCCTTAAAATTAAAACCTTCCTTCAAACCATTTAAAAAATAATTCATCAAAATATCCTCCTAATCTAATTGTTATTTTCTTCAACCAAAAAATCATCGTAATTATCACTTATGTCGTATCTTAAAAGAAATTCATCAAAAATTGGAGAAAATTCTAAATTAAAAATATTTATTAATTTTTGTACAAATAAATTTGCTATTTCATAATCAAGTTTTATTTTTAATTTTTCATTTAATCTAAAAAAAACATCTGAGCAATAATCAAAGAAATATTCATCAAAAAAATATTGATAAAGAACATCTGTAAATTTCCTTTCATATTTATCAAATAAATTTTGTGTTTTATTGCTAAAATATATTCCTGATTCTACATATTTAAAAGTATTATTATTTAACATGCTATAATAATCTTGGATTAATTTTTTATCAACAACCATATTATCATAGTATTTTTTTATATTTTCTTCATCAATTAACAAAAATTTTATTAATTGTTCAGTTTCCATTTCTCTATATAATAAATTTTCAAAAATTACTCTCTTTAGTGGTCTTAAAGAGGTTACTCTACCCTCTTTTTTTTCTAAAAAGCCCTTCATATCTTCAACAATCTTTTCTAAAATTTCATCTGTTATTATAGAAGATTCAAATTTTATACTAGTATATTTTGGAATTTTATATTGTTTTCCATCTAAAGTTATATAAAATAAATTTTTAAGAAAATTTTCATTTTCCATTTCATCTTGATTTTTTTCTTTTTTTTCTATTATAGGTTTTCTAACTATAAAATATACTGGTAAAACTATTATCATCAAAAAAAACGTAGATATACCCCACCCTAAACCATTCATACCTCTTTTATATGCGTCAGAAGTAATAAATCTTGCTACTACAAATGAAATAATTAATCCTATTAACACAAAACCGTCTCCTTACATTTTTTTTTATTTTAATCTCTCTCATATGAACTTTGTCCATTTTATGAGTTTTAGAGCGAATTCAGGACATTATAGCACAATATTTAATAAAGTCAATAATAAAATTATAATTTTATTATTATTATTTTAACTTAAATATTTATTAGCTTTTATAATTCATATTAATATTCTTTATTTTTCTCTAAGAATTTAAGGCTTTATTAAAATTACTCCTTCTACTTTTCAACAAGTAAAAATTCTTTAATCCTATTACTATTTTAATATTCTTTCTTCAATTTTTTTCTTAAACATATCTACTCTATAAATTTAATTTTTCACTCCCATAAAACTCTCAAATTCAACATAAATTTGCCAAAAAGAAATTCATATATTTTATCATTTCCATACTAAAAATAAAAAAAGACTACTTAATATTATTAAATAGTCCTGTGTCTCTAAGTTGAAAGTTATTTATTATTAAACTTTTTATCTATTAGTTCAAAT
>CAZFBB010000251.1:0-2697 GCA_964517235.1 uncultured Fusobacteriaceae bacterium | reverse complement strand
TACCAGATGCTATTTGTTTAATTGCACTACGTCTATTATCTCCAAATCTAGCTGGATTCTCTCCACCTTCTCCAGAATTTGATTTTCCACCAATAGTATTCATAGCTATTGCCATTGCTTCATGAGCTTCTTGTGAAATAGACCCATATGACATAGCTCCTGTTACAAACCTTTTAGTTATTTCATCTACAGATTCAACTTCATTAATATCTATAGAATTTCCTGCTTTTATCTTAAATAATCCCCTAATAGTAGCGAGTGCTTCTCCTTGTTCATCTACTAATTTTGAATATTTTTTAAATTCTTCATAATTTCCAGTTCTTGTTGCATGTTGTAAAGTTGCTACTGCTTCTGGTGAGAATAATCTCTTTTCTCCATACTTTCTCCACTTGTAATCACCAACATTTGGTAAAGTTTCTACCTCTTGTCTATAATCATCATAAGCTTCTTCATGTCTTTTTATTGATTCTTTCTCTAAACCTTCAAGGTTTACTCCTTCTATTCTACTTGCAGTTCCTACAAAATATTTATCTATAAGTGTTTTTGATAGACCTACTGCTTCAAATATTTGAGCTCCTCTATAAGATTGTATAGTTGAGATACCCATTTTAGATGTTACCTTTAATAAACCTTTATTTATGGCTTTAATAAACTTTTTTTGTTTCTTTTCTATATTTCCATTTGTTAAATATAATTCTTTTTCGCACATATAAGAAATACTTTCAAGAGCTAAATATGGATTTATTGCAAGTGCTCCATATCCAATAAGTGTAGCAAACTGCATTACTTCCTTAGCTTCTCCAGTTTCTACAATTATATCCACACCATTTCTCTTGTGCTCTTTTATTAAAAAATGATGTAATCCAGCTGTAGCTAACAAACTAGGTATAGCTATATTCTCTTTAGTTACACCCCTATCTGATAATACTATTATATTTTTTCCAGATTTTATAGCTTCAAGTACTTCTCCAAATACTCTTTCAAGAGCTTTTTCTAAACCTTCTTCTTTTTTAAACAAAATAGATATAACTTCTGATTTAAAATGTTCTTCATCTAATGATAGTATCTTATCTAATTCTTTTGTTGTTAATATTGGAGAATTAAGCTTAATTACATTTGCTTTATCTTCCGTATCTTCAAGGATATTACCTTGAATTCCAAGTTGAGTAGTATATGACATAACAACATCTTCCCTTATTGGATCTATAGGTGGATTTGTTACTTGTGCAAATAGTTGCTTAAAGTAATGGAATAGATGTTTTGAATAATTCGACAATACTGCAAGAGCTGCATCATTCCCCATAGAACCAAGTGGTTCTTTTTCATTCTTAGCCATTTCAGCAAGATTAATTTGTAAGTCTTCCCTAGTAAATCCAAATGCTTTCATTCTAGTAGCAAGAGTGTCAAAATTGTCTTCATATCTTACTTGACCTTTATCTATATTGTCTATTGTTCTTTTGTTATTCTCTAGCCATTTTCTATATGGTTTACCACTAGCTATTTTTGCTACAGTTTCTTCTTCTGTATATCTTCTACCTTCATTAAGATTAATATACATAATCTTTCCTGGCTCTATTCTTCCATGTTCTTTTACTTTGTCAAATGGTATTTCTTGTGTTCCTGCTTCTGAAGCTAAAATTAACAAATCATCATTAGTTATAAGATACCTAGATGGTCTAAGACCATTTCTATCTAACATACATACTAACTCTTCTCCATTAAACATAGCAAGAGCTGCTGGTCCATCCCATGGTTCCATAAGTCCACTATAATATTCATAAAATGCTCTTAATTCATCTGGCATTTGATTATCTTTTTCCCATGCTGATGGCACAAGTAAAGCTGCCACTTCTATAAGTGGTTTTCCACTAGCTAATAAAAACTCTAGGGCATTATCTAAGTTGGCAGAATCTGAACCACTAGCTTTATTTATAGGAAATACTTTTTTTACTTCATCTCCAAATACTTCATTATAAAGTTCAGGTTCTCTTGCCGCCATCCAGTTAACATTACCTTTTATAGTATTTATCTCTCCATTATGTGCAAGGTATCTAAATGGTTGTGCAAGATCCCATGATGGAAATGTATTTGTACTATATCTTTGATGTATAAGAGCTACAGCACTCTTTACAAGAGGATTTACTAAATCAAGATAAAATTTCCCTACTTGATCAGCAAGTAACAAACCTTTATACACTATAGTTTTACTTGACATAGATGGGATATATATATATTCTTTGTATTTTAAATTTGACTTTGTCACAGCATTTTCAATAGATTTTCTAAGGATATACAATCTAAGTTCAAAATTATTTTCATCTTGAGCCTTTTTTACAAATAATTGTTTTATATATGGTAAAGTTTCACTAGCTTGTACCCCTATGTGTTTTATATCTACTGGTACATCTCTCCATGTGATTATACTTTGACCTTCTTGAGCTACTACCTCTTCTACCAATGCTACTACCGCTTCTCTTGCTTCCTTATCTTGAGGGAAAAATATTGGTGCTACCCCGTATTCACCTTCATTAGGTAAATTCTCTACTAAAGATAAAAAGAACTCATGTGGAATTTGCATAAGCATACCAGCACCATCTCCAGTTGTTGGATCTGCTCCTACTGCTCCCCTATGTTCTAATTTTTCTAATACTTCAATTCCTTTTTTTACAATTTCATGGCTTTTTTCTCCTTTGATGC
>CAZFBB010000250.1:0-2699 GCA_964517235.1 uncultured Fusobacteriaceae bacterium | reverse complement strand
AAGAAGAAAAAATACAGGGAGAAAACCTATTTTAGAAAATAATGTAGAAGCTTTAGAATATGCAGAAGAAAATAGGTCGGTGGGAAGCTGATTTAGATATTAGTAAAGGGAAAAAAGGAGGTTTGATAACACTAGTTGATAGATATAGTAGATACTCTATAGTTGAGAAGGTAGAAGATAAGAAGGCAGAAACTATTATCGAAGCATTTAAAGAGAACTATCACTGTAAATAACTGAAAAGAGTTTAAGGGCTTTAAAGAAGTAGAAAAGAAATTATTCTGTTGAAATATATTTCTGTGCTCCATATTCACCATGGGAAAAAGGGAGTAATGAGAATTTTAATGGAATATTAAATTTGGATAAATTGAGAATATATTAAAAAGAAATTTTGGGGATATTAATAAAAAGTAATCTAAATTGATAGGCTAATATAGTAAAATCAGAAGCTTAGTTTATACACAAAATTTTTGTATACTTATTTTTGTTGATTTTTAAATTAATCTTGAGTATACTCCTATCGAAGAAAAGTTATATAAAAAATATTATTCTTTTTTTATTTTATTTTAAACTTAAGATTGGAGGAAATGATGAATTTTTTAAAAAAAACAGGCTTTATTAGTAAAAAACAATTTATTGGTTTTTTGTCTGTAGTTATGTCTGGCCAGTTGATTTATTCTGGATTTGAAGCCTTCAAAGGAACATTTTACAATTTACTTATGGAAACATTAAATATTAACAATACTCAAATGGGATTATTATTTAGTATGATTGGATTGTCTATGTTTTTTTATATTCCCGGAGGATGGTTTAATAATAGATTTACAGTAAAATCAATCCTTGTTGTTAGTATGTTTACGAGGCTTGTTTCAATGTTGATTATAATTTTCTTTTCTCCTAATTTTAATGTTTTATCTGTTATAGCTATTTCTTGGGGAATAACTGATGGAATATTTTGGCCTGCTGTTGTTAATGGAGTGTCTTTAATGTCTGGGGAAAAAAACAAAGGGATTGCTTTTGGATTACTCGAGTCTATACGTAGAGCTGCCGAAATGGGAATGAATCTTTTAGTTGTAGTAGTTATGTCAGCATTGGGGGGAGTAATTTTAGTCTTTAAAGCTGCTACTTTAGTGTATACTCTTTTATTAATTCCAATGATTTACTTTGTTTTAAAATATGTTCCAAAAAATAAATTGGCTGAAAATAATAATGAAAGTAAAAATAAATTAGCATTAGTAGGTTTGTTCCAAGTGATGAGGATTCCAGTAGTTTGGATGGCTGCTCTTGCATCTTTAAGTGTGTACTGGTGTTATATAATTTTAATATTCACTGTTCCTTATTTACAAGCTGTTTTTAATATTACTACATCACAGGCAGCTTTATTTGGTATAATAAATACTGGAGCTATGGGTGTTTTTGCTGGTTTAATTTCTGGAGTTCTTTCTGATTTTTTCTTTAAGTCATCAATCAAGATGATGTTTTCTTCTTTAATTTTGACAGCAATTTCTTTAGTTTTGGTTATAATTCTTCCAAAAACTTTAGAAATGTTAACTTTAAATATTATACTTCTATTCATATTTTCCTTTTCTCTTTTTCTAGCAAAGGGAATAATAATGGCACCTATTGCAGAAATTGTTGTTCCTGAGGAAAATCAAGGAGCATTAATGAGTGTCGGTTCTTTTGCTGCTTATGCTTCTGTTTTTTGGGCTTATGCATTAAATGGGAAAATAATAGATAAATATTCGCCTATAGAAGCTTATCAAAAGATATTTTTAATAGGAGTTATTGTCGCAACAGTCGGAGCTATTCTTTCTTTAATGCTAATTTTAAATAAAAGTAGGAAGGGAGTGAAAGATGTTAAATGATTTTAAAATATTTGCTCATAGAGGTGTTTCGTCAATATATCCAGAGAATACTATGATTGCTTTTAAGGAAGCTTGGAATTTAAATATGGATGGAATTGAGTTAGATGTTCAACTTTCAAAAGATGGAGAGATTGTAGTTATTCATGACGAATTGATAGATAGAACTTCTAATTCTAATGGTTATGTTTGTAACTTTTCCCTTCAAGAGCTAAAGAAATTAGATTTTGGAAGTTATAAAGATAAAAAATTTAAAAATTGTAAGATACCAACTTTAGAAGAAGTTTTGATTTTTTTTGAAAATAAAAAAATATATATAAATATTGAATTAAAAAATTCAGTGTTTAGATATGAGGGAATGGAAGAAAAAGTTATAGAATGCATTAAAAAATACCAAATGGAAGATTATATTCTTGTTACTAGTTTTAATCATCAAAGTATTCAAAAATTCCAAAAATTAACAAAAAAAATTAGAAGTGGTATATTGTTATATGATATACAGTTTAATATAAAAAAATATATTGAAGAAAATAATATAAAATATATTAATCCAAGTATTGAATATTTTAATTTAGAAGAAAGGTCTTTCTTGGAACTTAAAAAAAGTGGTAAGATAATAACAGTTTATACTTTAGATGATATAAGAGAAATAACTAGGTTAAAGGAATTAAATATAAATGTAATCACTAATTCTCCCATTAGCAGGATGACTTTGTTTTCTTAAATTGTTTTGCACTTTGAAATAAATTTATAATATGTGTTTAAAAGGATTAGTCTTCACTAACCCTTTCAGGTTGAAGACAAACAACTAGTTTTTTGAAAAAACATCATTACTTTTGT
>CAZFBB010000249.1:0-2714 GCA_964517235.1 uncultured Fusobacteriaceae bacterium | reverse complement strand
ATAAATGAACCAATTATTTTTGGAGCACCTATAGTAATGAATCCAATTTTAGGAATTCCATTTATACTTGTTCCAATGATTAATGCAACTATTGCTTGGTTCGCTTTCAAAGGGGGAATAGCACAAAGTATAGTAGCACTAGTACCATGGACAACTCCAGCACCAATAGCAGCATTCTTAGCATCAAATTTGAGTTTTATTAACTTGTTATTATCTTGTGGATTAATAATAATATCTGGATTTATATATTATCCATTTGTAAAAGCATATGAAAAATCATTAATCGAACAAGAAAGAAAGGAAACAATAGCTAAAGTAGAAGCTGGAGCTATTTAATTTAAATAAATTATCATTTGACTAGGCTTGTTCTGTAAAATTTTTTAGTCAAATATTTATAGTAAAAGAACATCAATTTATTATAAAATCTGTAAAGTAGTCTTTTTTTTAAGTATCTACCTTTACAGGTTTTTTATTATATTAAAATATAGAAACATAATAATAAGGAGATTGGATGAATATTAAATTCTTCTTATACTTCTATTAAAAAAAACTCAACATTGATTGATAACTTCTATAAGAACATCTTAGAATCATTATGGTCGATAATGTAAGAAGATTTATAAATTATAAAGAAGTGGAAAATGAATTATCTGTAGGGATACATTTCTATAAACTACATTTACCAAGAAAAAAGCAAAGTGGTGCACTTGACCTAACACACCACCAAATTGTTTTTAAAGGTAAAAATCTTCCTTTTCTAATTTTCCCATTCTTCAAACTCTTCATTTATTAATTGAATATCTTCTTTATCAAAATCATTTGGATTAAATTCTCCATATATTTCCAACATTTCTTCAATATATTTTTCACTATATTCTTTTTTATTACCTTCCATTATTTCACAAAGTTCCTTCCAACCCTGTACTCCACCACTATCTTCAAAAGGTGCTACTCTTTTTCCTCCTGTAATACTAGGATAGTGTTCTCCTTCTTTTTTTTCTAATATTTTTTCCAGCTTTATTATATGTTCCCAATCATCACCAAAATCATATTCATATATTATTTTATCATTTTCTTTTTTAAAACATTCTTTTAATAAAATACTTTTTTCATCATATTCTTTATGTCCAAAAAAGTTAGGTTCATAAAATTCATTCTCCATGTCTACAATGAAAGTATTGGAATTAATAACAAATTGATGCATATGATAATTAAACCAATTAAAACAAATTTGAATAACTATATGTAATTCTTCAAATGTCATATCATCTCTAACTTGAACTCTACGCCAAATAGGTGGCTTTGCCCCTTTGATATCGATTCTAAACTGAAATATTCTCTTTTCTATTTTTTTAAATTTAATTATTGCCATTTTATTACCTCCTTTTTTTTATTAAACAGAAAAATCTCAATATTAATCATCTTCTATCAAGTGAAAAAATCTATCTTTACAGATGTCTTTTTTATTTATCTAAAATACTTATTTAATTTCTCTTTTAGCAAAGGTTTTTTTAGTATATTCATCTTCAATTCATTTTTAATTATATTTTTATAATATTTTAATGACTATTGCCTTATATAATTTTTCCTTTAGACGTCTTATTACAAATTTTTCTTCTTTAGTCTTTAATTTAAAATATCTCACAATAGCTTTGATAATAATGAAAAGACTTTTTTTTATAGATTATACTCTCTCTTAACCATTTTGATAATATATATAATTTAGTATTGTTATATATTCATCATATATATTATTTTTATATTTATTAACCTGTTCCAGTTTTTTAACTATTTTTCCCAAATTATTCAATTTCATTACCAGCTATATAGATAAATATATATAATTTTTTAAGTTATATTTTTATCTCTCTTCTTCTCTATTCTAAACCTTATTGAAATTAAACTAATTTTATTTGAAAAACATTTAATAATCTTGTAGCTTCTATCCCACTAAAAATTGCCTTTTTAATATTGGTATTTAATGGATTAATATCATAGTTTATAGCTCCTTCAAAGTTTGCCTCTTCTAAATTACTTTCATCGAAACAACTGTTTTTCAAATCTGTATAGGAAAAATCACCTTTAATTAAATTACACGAATAAAAATCAGACTCGTAGATTAATGATTCTTTAAAAGAAATTTTTTTAAGGTCTAAATGTGTAAAAGTAGAGAATTCTATTCTACATTTTTCAAAGGAAAAGTCTCTAAAAAGTGGATGAGTAGATGTAAAATGCACTCCAGTTACTTTACAATCTATAAATTGACAGCTTTTAAAAGCAGTATCTTTTAAAGTAACTAAACTCAAATTGCAATTCTTAAATACACAATCTTCAAAAATTGCAAAATCGAAAGACTCATAAGAAAAATCCATTGAGTCAAAAATACAAGAAATAAATTCTTTTTCAAATATTTCAATTTTTTCTTTAAAGGTTTCATCAATAAATTCCATACATGCTCCTTAAATTATATTATAAGAAATTATATCAAAGTAAAGTACTAGATTCAAGTACTGATTATACTATATAAATTAATTTAAGTTAATAATTAAATTATGCTTCTTTTATCTATATTTTAAGAAGAAAATCTTATTTATCTAAAAATATTTTTAATAGATGTGTAACAAAATTAGTAGGGAAAAAATATAAATCTGTAAATATAAAACAACTTGCATGAAAAATTCAAAAAATTGATTTTACAATATTTTATATTAATA
>CAZFBB010000248.1:0-2726 GCA_964517235.1 uncultured Fusobacteriaceae bacterium | reverse complement strand
AAATCAATAATATGAATTCCATTTCTTTCTGTGAATACATATTTTCCCATTTTTGGATTCCATCTTTTAGCTTGGTGACCGAAGTGTACTCCAGCTTCTAAAAGTTGTTTCATAGTGATTACTGCCATTTTATTCCTCCTAATTTGTTTTTTTCCTCCATGTATCTATCAAAAAGTTAATACCAACACAATGTGTCACGGGGTTTAACATAAATACATGTGCGCAATCATCTGATTATATCACAATTAACCCTTTAAGTCAATAAAATTAAGATAAAATAAAAAGAGGTTACCCTCTTTTTAGATTTATACTAATTCAATTATTGCCATTTCTGCTGAGTCTCCTCTTCTTACAGAAGTTCTCATAATTCTTGTATATCCACCGTTTCTATCAGCATATTTTGGTGCTAAGTCAGCGAATAATTTAGCAACTACTTCATCATCTCTTAAGAATGCAAATGCTCTTCTTCTTGCTGCTAAATCACCTTTTTTACCAACAGTGATCATTCTTTCAGCAAATTTTCTAAGCTCTTTTGCTCTAGTTACAGTAGTTTCAATTCTTTCTTCTCTTAATAAAGAAATTGTTAAGTTCATAAGCATAGCTTTTCTATGATCAGCTCTTCTACCTAACTTTCTATATGATTTATTATGATTCATTAAGCTTTTCCTCCTCTTAATTATTCCACAGAATTAGTTATATCAAATCCTAATTCTCTCATTTTTTCAATAATCTCTTCAAGAGATTTTCTTCCTAAATTCTTGATTTTTAATAAATCATTCATGTTAAATTTAGCAAGTTCACCAACTGATTCAACTCCAGCTTTTTTCAAGCAGTTGAAGGATCTAACAGTAAGGTCAAGCTCATCAATCTTCATTCCTAAGATTTCTTGATCAGATGTTGCATTTTCATCTTCTTCCTCTTCTTCTTCTTCAGCTGTTCTTAGGTTTTCCATTTTGTTTCCTAAATCAAGTAATGCTTCAAAGTGAAGAGTTAATAATTCTGCTGCATAAGAAACAGCATCTCTAATATTAACGCTACCGTCTGTTTCAATGTTTAAGATAAGCTTGTCATAATCAGTCATTCTACCAACCATAGTATCTTCAACTTCATATGAAACCTTCTTAATAGGAGTGTAAATAGCATCTACTGCGATAAAGTCTACTGGCCAGTCTTTAGTGTCGATATCATCAGATACAACAAAACCTTCTCCAGTATCAGTAATAAATTCCATATTTACTTCTCTATCAGTTGTTATTGTACAAATAACTTGATCTGGGTTAACGATTTCAATATCAGTATCTGGAACTATATCTGCGCCAGTTACCACTTTTGGACCTTTAACCGTTAGATTCATTCTATGTTCTCCAGGAACGTCAGTTTTTACAACTACTTCCTTGATATTTAGTATTATATTGTCTACTGATTCTTGAACACCTTCCATAGTTGAAAATTCGTTCAAAACTCCATCAATTCTAACTGCTTTTATTGCAGCTCCAGGAATAGAAGATAATAATATTCTTCTTAAAGCATTCCCTATAGTATTTCCGTATCCTCTATATAGAGGTTCAATAATATATTGCCCTGCAAAATCATCTTGTTTGATTTCGCTAACTTTTATATTTCTTGCTCTTTTTTCAATATTTAACATATATGGATTCACTTCCTTTATAAAAGGATATTATTATCTAGAATAGAACTCAACGATAAGTGCTTCGTTTAACTCGAAGTCTACAGCATCTCTTCCTGGGTTTTGAATTACTTTTCCTGAGAAGTTCGCTTTATCTAGTTCTAACCAAGTAGGTGCTGTTGCTTCTTCAACTGCTTCTTTAACTAAAGCAACATTTCTTGAAGCTTCTACAACTGATACTACATCTCCTGCTTTTACTCTATATGATGCTATGTTTACTTTTCTTCCGTTTACTAAGATATGACCGTGTGATACGATTTGTCTTGCTTGTCTTCTTGTTTTAACAAATCCAAGTCTGTATACAACGTTGTCTAATCTTCTTTCTAAGTATTGAAGTAAGTTTTCACCTGTTACTCCATCTTTTCTTGATGCTTCTTCGTATAATTTAACGAATTGTTTTTCCATTACTCCGTATACGAATTTAGCTTTTTGTTTTTCTCTTAACTGAATAGCATATTCAGTTGGTTTTTGGTTTGCGTTTGGTCTAGGACCTCTGTTTGATTTTTTATTTACACCTAAAACAATTGGGTCTAACCCTAATGTTCTACATTTCTTTAAAATCGGCTGTCTATTTCTTGCCATTTTCTAATATTCCTCCCTTTCAAAAATTAGCATTACACTCTTCTTCTTTTTGGCGGTCTACATCCATTATGTGGAACTGGAGTAACGTCTGTAATTTTAGTTACTTCTAAACCGGCTGCTTGTAATGATCTGATTCCAGCTTCTCTTCCTGATCCAGGACCTTTAATTTGAACTTCGATTTTTTTCATTCCATTTTCCATAGCGATTTGAGCTGCTTGTTCAGCTGCTATTTGCGCTGCGAATGGAGTACCTTTTTTAGTACCTTTAAATCCAGAAGTTCCTCCTGTTCTCCAAGTTAAAACTTTCCCTTCGCTATCAGTAATAGTTACTGTAGTGTTATTGAAAGTTGAGTGTATATGAGCAATTCCTGTAGGAATATTTTTCAATTTTTTCTTTTTATTGCTTGCTACTCTTTTTTTAGCCAACTCTAGCTACCTCCTTCACAAATTTCAAAAAT
>CAZFBB010000247.1:0-2790 GCA_964517235.1 uncultured Fusobacteriaceae bacterium | reverse complement strand
GAATTTTGGATTTGATTTGAGCAAGTTAGATAAGAATAGGGAATTAAATGGTGAAAGAGAATTAAATAGGGAAACATTAATTAATGATCTTGTAAGTGAAATTGAGGCTAACAAAAAATATTCAAGAATCTTTGGTAAAGGCTTAGAAGATAAAAATAAAGAGATTTCAATAAAAGCAAAAGATAAATCAATTTTAGTAGAAAAAGAGGGAATATCAATAAATAGAACTAATGAATATGAATGTGAAGATGTTAAGAAGATTCCAAGTTCATTAGCTATAAAAAAATTATATACAAAAATTTGTGAAATTGAAGAAGAAAATAAAAGAAAATATGCAAGGAGAGTAGGTAGAATTCCAGGAGTTGAAACGGCAGATTATAGAAAAAGTGTAATAGCTTTATGTTCAGTTGATAACACTTACATAAATAATTCAAGTTGGAGTAGTGGTGTAATTCATTTTAAAAGATCAAATGGACTGATTGGGTTAGGTCAATTACAGGTTCATTTTGAAAAAAAATATAATAGTGAAGGAGCAAATTATTCTTTTTTAGCGAGTGGAGTTATGGCAGATACAGAAAGCCTTAGAGCAGTTACATTTACCTATAAGGGAAAAAAATATGCAGGAATTGAATATTATATAAGACCACCATTATATAATTATGTAATATATGAGGGAGAAGGAAATTTTGATGTTTTTGGAATTGATTTTTATGATACAAGAAATAATACCATTATAAATAGAGAAGTTTATAATTCTATATCTATATCTAATCTTGTTTCTAAAGATAAATTAAAATTTAATGGATATGAAATACCTTTTAAATGGAGAGAACTTAAATTAGCTAATGGAATACATACAGATAATAATGAAAATAAGGCTATGTATTGCATAGTTGGCGATAGTGTTATGTTCAAAGGAATAGTGAGAGGAAATATGAGAAACCTTACAAAAATTTTTCATTTGAATCATGGATATGTTGGATTTACTGCTCATTCTGCAGGGAGATGGGGAAGTAAAGGATATATTAGAAATGGAATGATTTGTGAAGCAACAAACGAGTCTGTAAGCTGGATAATGCTAGGTGGGATAGCTGGACTTAGATAAAGAATTTAAATGTGTCTAGAATATTTGGTAGATTAATAAGAGTTTAAACATTAATTTAAAAATTGAAATTAATCTTTAAACTGTGAAGTATTAAATAGTAGTGAAATTTATTAATAAATAAATATTATGTTCAAGTAAAGATAAGGTTGATTCCATTTTTGAAAATATATTAGAGAGTTTTTAAGGGGATTTAACTATATAGAAACATTAAATATTTTAATTCGTTATAGACTATATTATGTGTTTAGATTTAAAATTAGAATATTAATGAATTAAGGAGATGAAATAATGGGAGTAATTAGTGATAAATTTAATGAGAATGGAAGATTTAATATAAAAAGAGTCATGAAAGAGAACCAAATAAATTCAAGAATACATGAATTAGAAAAAGCAAGCTTAGATGCTGTGAATAGTTTAGAAGATGAGATAGATAAAATAGAAGTCGAAATAAATTCAATGAAAGAAGTTATTAGAGTAAATATTCCCTATTCAAAAGTCAAAAGTGTAGGTTGGAATGAATTATTGTCTAGAAAGGAATTGTACAATTGGGGATTTCGTGATGGAAGTTATTGCTTAGAGTTTTATTCAAACTTTACTACTATAGATCATTGGTATGAAAGAAGGTCGGCTATTGTTGGATTGGTTTTTATGACTACAAATTCTAAATATATAGAGAATATTAACTTAAATGGAGTTGGACATGCTTGCTCAAATGAAATCAAATTAAGATTTAGAAGGACTCCTAAATCAGATGGAGAGTGGTATATTGATTTTTATACTAATAAGATTGATAAAACTATGCAAGGTAACTTTATAATGAAATTAAAGAAAATATTCTAGAGTATTTGAAGGAGCAAAGATGGGGGAAAAGAAAAATTACAATTCTGACAAGAGTAAAATAATTGCAGAAGATATTTGGAGTGAAGAAATACCAGCAGTTATTGAGGGGAAAACGACTTTGGTTAGTGGACTTAATAATATATTTCAGTGTTTATTTAATAGAGTTAAAGCTATCAATATACTTCCATTTTTTAAATGGAACTTTGGATTTGATTTAAACAAAGTAGATAGGAATAGAGAATTAGATAAAGAAAGAGATTTAGATAGAAATACTTTGACTGAAGATATTATAACTGAAATTGAAACAAATAGAAGTTATGCTAGAACTTATGGAAATGGTTTAGAAGATAAAAATAGAGAGATTTCGATAAAAGTAAAAGATGAGTCAATTCTAGTAGAAAAAGAAGGAATATCAATAAATAAAACAGATTTATTAACTGTATCTAGTAGTGGAGTTTTGTCTAGTTCAGTAGCTGTAAAAGGAATAAATGATAAGATAGAATCTCATAGGAGTAGAAGAGATAATCCTCATGGAGTAACAAAAGGACAAGTAGGATTAGGAAAAGTTAATAACTGGGAAGCAACAAGTTCAATAGCAGATGCATCAGATACTAAATTTGCCACAGCATCTGCAATTAAAAGTGTAAATGATAAATTAGAATCACATAATATAAGAAGAGATAATCCCCATAGGGTGACAAAAGAACAAATAGGATTAGGAAATGTTAATAATTGGGGAGCAACTAGTTCAATAACAGACAAATCAGATACTAAATTTGCCACAGCATCTGCAGTAAAAAGTGTAAATGATAAATTAGAATCACATAATATAAGAAGAGATAATC
>CAZFBB010000246.1:0-2848 GCA_964517235.1 uncultured Fusobacteriaceae bacterium | reverse complement strand
GGAGGATAATTCTTATGGAAAAGAGAAACCTAGAAAAAAAATGGTACATTATTCATACTTATTCTGGATATGAAAAAAAGGTTATGACAGACTTGGAAAAAAGAATAGAAAGTTTAAACCTTACTGATAGAGTATTTAACATTATAGTTCCAGAAGAAGAAAGTGTGGAAATTAGAAGAGGTAAGAAAAAAGTTGTTTCTAGAAAGTTGTTTCCTGGATATGTTATGGTGGAAATGCTTGTTGAGAGAGAAGAAACAACAGATGGAATTGGCTTTAGGGTAGACAGTGATGCTTGGTATGTTATTAGAAATACTAACGGTGTTACTGGATTTGTGGGAGTTGGGTCAGAACCGACACCTATGGAAGATTCTGAAGTTACAAATCTCTTCAAGAAAATTGGATTGTCTACTGGTGAAGAGTTGGTAGATGACGATGAAATCATTTTAGACTTTGCTGAAGGCGATTTTGTAAAAATCACTGAAGGTGGATTCGCAGATGAAGAAGGAAAAGTTTCTAGCATAGACTTTGAACACAAAAGAGTTAAAGTTATGATAGAAATGTTTGGTAGAATGACTCCTGTTGAAGTTGGTTTTGACGGAGTTAAGAAAGCCTAGGCTTTCGCTAGTGGGAGAGAAATCATTATAACCACAAAAATTACGGAGGTGTAAATTTTAAAATGGCAAAAGAAGTAACTGGTAAAATTAAATTACAATTACAAGCAGGGAAAGCTAATCCAGCTCCTCCAGTAGGACCGGCATTAGGTTCTCATGGTGTTAACATCATGGAATTCTGTAAAGCTTTCAATGCAAAAACTCAAGATAAAATGGGATTCATAATTCCAGTAGAAATCACAGTATATAAAGATAGAAGTTTCACTTTTATCCTTAAAACTCCACCTGCATCAGATTTGGTTAAAAAAGCTGCAGGAATAAAATCAGGAGCTGCTAACTCAGTAAAAGAAGTTGCAGGACAAATTACTAAAGCTAAAGTACAGGAGATAGCTGAAACTAAAATGGCTGACTTAAATGCGGCTACATTAGAAGCTGCTATGTCAATGATTGAAGGATCTTGCAGATCTATGGGAGTTAAAGTAGTAGATTAATCTTATTTATGAGAATACATGTGATTTAGTCAGTGGTAGGAGATATCCGTTTAACCACAAAAGGAGGAAAATTTAATGGCAAAAAGAGGTAAAAAATACTTAGAAATTGCTAAATTAGTAGATAGAGAAAGACTTTATACTCTTGAAGAAGCAACTGAATTAGTTGGGAAAACAAGAACTGCTAATTTCGTAGAAACTGTTGAAGTAGCATTAAGATTAGGTGTAGATCCTAGACATGCTGACCAACAAATTAGAGGAACTGTTGTTTTACCACACGGAACTGGTAAAACTGTAAGAGTTCTTGCTATAACTCAAGGAGAAAACGTTCAAAAAGCATTAGATGCAGGAGCAGATTTTGCTGGAGCAGAAGAATATATTGAAAAAATTCAAGGTGGATGGTTTGATTTTGATGTAGTAATAGCTACACCAGATATGATGCCTAAACTTGGAAAATTAGGAAGAATTTTAGGAACTAAAGGATTAATGCCTAACCCTAAATCAGGTACTGTAAGTGCTGATATTGCAACTGCAGTTTCTGAATTTAAAAAAGGTAAGTTAGCTTTCAGAGTAGATAAATTAGGTTCTATTCATGTTCCTGTTGGAAAAGTTAATTTTCCAGTGGAAAAAATCAATGATAATTTAAAAGCTTTCTTAGCAGAAATAATTAGATTGAAACCATCTTCAGCTAAGGGACAATACTTAAGAACAGTTGCTGTTTCATTAACTATGGGACCTGGTATTAAAATTGACCCTATCTTAGTTGGAAAAGAATTAGGATTATAAATAGATATTAATAAAAATTTAATATATTAAACCAAAGACAGTAGGGGCTTATAGCTTAAATATCCTACCGAGGTTTTAGTTTTATACTGAAACTTAATTACTCCTCCGTTTGTCTTTGGTACGGGGGATTTTTAATTAAGAGGAGGTGAAATAGGAATGGCAAACGAAACTAAAAAACAAATAGTTGCAGAATTAGCTGCTAAAATCAAAGAAGCACAAACTGTAGTTTTAGTTGATTATAAAGGTTTAACAGCTGTAGAAGCTGATGACTTAAGATCAAAAACTAGAGAAGCTGGTGTTGATTACTTTGTTGCTAAAAATAGATTATTTAAATTGGCAATTAAAGAAGCTGGTTATGATGCAAACTTTGAAGAAGAGTTAAATGGAACTACAGCTTTTGCTTTATCAAGTGATGCAGTAGCACCTGCTAAAGTTGTATATGACTTTGGTAAATTAACTATAAAAGGTGGTTTAGTTGAGGGGAAGAAAGCTGATGTAGCTACAGTAGAAGCTTTAGCAAAATTACCTTCAAGAGAGCAATTACTATCTATGGTATTAAATGGTATGCTTGGGCCAATCAGAAAACTTGCTTATGGTGTTAACGCTATCGTTGACAAAAAAGAAGCTGAGTAAATAAAAAGCTTAAATTATTGATAAAATTAAAAATTATAGGAGGAAAAATAAATGGCATTTAATAAAGAGCAATTCATAGCTGATTTAGAAGCTATGACAGTTTTAGAATTAAAAGAATTAGTAGAAACTTTAGAAGAGCACTTCGGTGTAACTGCAGCGGCACCAGTAGCAGTAGCAGGACCTGCAGTAGCAGCAGTAGAGGAAAAAACAGAATTCGACGTAATTTTAGTATCAGGTGGAGCTAAGAAAATAGCTGTAATCAAAGTAGTTAGAGCAATTACTGGATTAGGATTAAAAGAAGCTAAAGAATTAGTTGAAGCTGGTGGAAAA
>CAZFBB010000245.1:0-2850 GCA_964517235.1 uncultured Fusobacteriaceae bacterium | reverse complement strand
CTAATTCAATATCTGCTCTTTTTCCTAAATGATAATTTTCCAAATAGAACTTATTTAAAATAACTCCAATACTTCTTCTAGGATCATCAAATGTATAATAACCTCCTGAATAAAGATCGTCTTCTATTAGAATTTTTTCTAAGATTATTTCCTCTTCAACAGATATTTTAATCTTGATACAATCTGAGAAATAATAAGAATAGACATCCATGTCTTTATCTTCGTTGTATAAGTCTGCAATATCATCTGATATTCTAATATAAATAGCAAATCTTCCAATATTATCTGGACATATGTAATAAGTTTTTTTATTTCCTAATTTTGAAAAGTCAAATTCTTCTTCAATTAGTGGGAAATATTCTCTTTCTTTATCTTTTACATAAGATTTAAAAAGTCTAACTAGACTATGTCTAGAATAATATGGATTAGTATAAAAGAAAAATACTTTAGTTAAAACACAGCACTGACGATTGGTGCTATCGTCGGGCTTATATCCTACTTTATTAATAAAAAATTCTATATTATTATCGCTATCTTTTTCATATTTCCATTTACCACTGAAACTATGAATAAGTAATTCTCCATAATATGCTGCTACACTTATTAGAAAGTCTTGGTCAATAGCAATATTAGTTAGTTCTCTTTTTTTTAAAAGAATTTCTTCTAGTTTTTTTACGTTATTAATATCCATTTCAAAAGACAAATTATATTTCTGCGAAAATTCCTCAGCTTTTTCTTTAGTTTTTTTCATTAATTTTTTAGTCATTTCATTAGTAGGTCTAACAACAGGAATACTCATATGCTCAAGAAGCTTTTCTCCACCATTCTCTCTAAAAGCTTCCATATGTTTTTTCAATATATCTTCTACATCTTCTTTAGATTCATAGTCCCAAAAATGTATAGAGTTTCCTTTTATTAAATCTGATAAATTAACACTTGTAGGGGATATATTTTTACTATTTAAAGCTTCCAACTCTAAAGTTAAGGTCTTTCCCCAAGGTAGTTTTTTAATTTGAATTTCTTTAGTTATTTCTCCTTCAATTTTTTGATAAACCCAAAGAGATTTATATCTAGCTCCTAAAAAGTTAAAGCCATATTTACTTAAAACTGGTGTACAAATTGTATCTATTATTTTTTTTAATCTCATTTAAACCTCCTAATTTGGTATAAATCTTTTTGAGTTAGGATTTAAATTCTTTTTATTAGATAATAGAATCCTGCTTTTACATTAAAATTTTATAGCTGTTATTATATATTTTTATATTAATTTTAAATTAATAGATTTGTGACATTTTGTATTAAAAATTAAAAATATAAGGTTCTATTCTGAATACCCCATCTATTTTAGCTAAAAACTGAAAAAAATTTGCTTTTAGAAAAATTTCTGGGGTGGAACTCCCTTTTCTAATTCGAATAAATATTCGAAGTGTATATTTTGTATCATATGTATTTTTTAAATGTTTTAATTCAAAAATCTTTGTGCCGATAATTTCTATTATTTTATCAATTTGTTCAGAAATATCAACTGATTTTTCATAGTCAGTTGACAAAATCCATTGATTAATTTCAGTGTCTTCATTGTTTCTTGTATATTCTATTTTTAATTCATTAGGTTTTAATTTTAAAGCTTGGTTAATATCTTCAATACCAAACTTTTTACCTTCAATTAAAAATTTAGCCATTATATATGTTTCCATATAACCCTCCTATCCATTATATTATTACTTAGGTTTTAAGTGTATTTACCTTGAGAAGACATATGAATCTATTGTAAAGAAACCGTCAATATCTATTAAGAAATCATAAAAATCTTTTTCCAAAATAATTGTTGGTCCAATACCTTCTTCAATATTAACAACTAGAACAAATCCATGTTCGGTTTTGTATTTATTTTTTAGGTAATTTAGTTCAGGCACCTTATTTCTTATTAATTTCATAATTTTTTTTATTTGAATAGAAGCATTAAGTGATTCTTCGTAATCGGTTGATATAGTCCAATAACTATATTTCATTTTGGCATATTCATTTATTTTTTCACCTTTTATTCTCACTGAACTAGGTTCCAATTGTAAAGTTTTGCTTATATCATCTGGATCAAATACATCTCCTCCAATTGTAAAGTCAACCATTATATTTGTTTTCATATTTTTCTCCTTTATTTTATAAATTCGTATGTTGGAATTCCTTCTCCTACGCCTTTTTTCCTGTATATCCAAAGCATTCCAGTATCTTTGTCCACATATAAATCAAATTTAGACATATTACCTGGTCCAAACCCATTACTTTTTTTAATTTTGTGTGCATCAAGTCCTTTTTTCTTTAAATAACTATCAGAAACCAATTTTATATTTTGGGGTTTATATACTTCAGCTGCACTAAGTGTGTGTTTTCCAAAGCTACTTTTTAAAGTTGTTTTATTACTTTTAATTGTATAATTAATTTCCTTGCTACTTCCACTCTCAGAAACTTGCATTTGACCAAATAAAAGCATCGGTCCCAAACTATATCCAAACTGATAATCTAGAGAATCATAATTAACAGTAGGAGTATCTCCAAATATATTTCTAGCTAATCCTAGTGTGAGTCCATCAGTTACCCCTTCCATAAAGTCATTAATACTTTGTATAACAGGGTGGTAATAGTTTTCAGTTTTATTGTTGCTAGAATTTGAACCTTCTTCATCATCATTTTCGTCTTCGTTATTATCTTTATTCCACCAATTTTTAATTTTTTCCCAGAAATGCCCACTTGGGTCACTATACATAATAGGATTCCCAGCACAATAGGCATACAAGTTCAAACTTAATGGATTTGTTATTTCTCCCTTATATGTATCTTCTGTTATAAACC
>CAZFBB010000244.1:0-2888 GCA_964517235.1 uncultured Fusobacteriaceae bacterium | reverse complement strand
AGTTCTTAACATATAATGCATTCTCTTCGATAAATTGTCTTCTAGGTTCTACTTGATCTCCCATTAATTTTGTAAATATTCTATCTGCATCAATTGCATTTTCAAGAGTAACTTTTAATAAAGTTCTCGTTTCTGGATCCATTGTAGTATCCCATAATTGTTCTGCATTCATCTCTCCAAGACCTTTATATCTTTGTAGACCATATTTTTTATTTTCTTCTTCGTATTTATTCGTCACCTTTTTCATCTCTTTATCTGTATATGCATATGAAAAACTTCTACCTTGTGTAATCTTATACAATGGCGGTTGAGCTATATATACATGACCTTCCTCTATTAATTCAGGAAGATGTCTATAGAAAAATGTTAGTAATAGAGTTCTAATATGTGCTCCATCTACATCAGCATCGGTCATAATTACTATTTTATGATATCTTAGTTTTTCAACATTCATATCTTCACCAATTCCAGTTCCGAATGCAGTTAACATTGCTCTTATCTCCGTATTTTCAAGAGCTTTGTGTAAGCCTGCTTTCTCTACATTCAGTATTTTCCCCCTAAGTGGTAAGATTGCTTGGAAAAACCTATCTCTTCCTTGTTTTGCTGAACCTCCTGCTGAATCTCCTTCGACAATAAATATTTCAGATTCTTCAGGTTTTTTAGATGTACAATCTGCCAATTTACCAGGTAATGACCCTACTTCTAAAACATTCTTTCTCATTACTAATTCTCTTGCTTTTTTGGCAGCTTCCCTTGCTTTTTTAGCAAGTAAAATCTTATCCACTATAGACCTTAACGCATCTGGATGGTCTTCAAGATAAAATTTAAGTTTTTCTCCTACTATTCCACTTACTATTCCCATCACTTCAGAGTTTCCTAATTTTGTTTTGGTCTGTCCTTCAAACTGTGGTTCAGGTATTTTAACACTCACTATACATGTAAGCCCTTCTCTAACATCTGAACCTTGAAATTTTCCATCTCTGTCTTTCACTAGACCTTGAGCTTTAGCAACTTCATTAATAACTCTTGTAAGAGCTGACCTAAACCCACTCAGATGTGTTCCACCTTCATGGGTATTTATATTATTAACAAATGAAAATTCAGATTCTCTATTTTTAGTAGTATAAATCATTGCAATTTCAGCTTCTACTCCATCTGCTTCCCCATGCATGTAGATGCTCTCTTCCATGATTCTTGTTTCACCCTCTACTAATTCATCTAAAAAGTCTGCTATACCTCCTTCAAAATATAGCTCTTCTTCAATTTTTTTATCTCCTCTAGAATCAGAAATTACCATTTTTATACCTCTATTAAGGTAGGCTTGTTCCTTTAATCTATCCCTTAAAGTTTTAAATTCATATATAGTTGTTTCGAATATTTCTGCATCAGCTTTAAATAATACTCTAGTACCTGTTTCATTTGTATCTCCAATTATCTTTACTGCTTCATCTGGCACTCCTCTTTGATATCTTTGATGCCAAACATGTCCATCTTGTTTAACATAAACTTCTGTCCATTCAGATAGAGCATTAACAACGGAACTTCCTACTCCATGCAGTCCTCCAGAAACTTTATAATTGCTTCCATCAAACTTACCTCCTGCATGTAATACTGTAAATACTATTTCTAATGCTGATTTACCATGTTTAGGATGTATACCAACTGGTATTCCCCTTCCATTATCAATTACTTCAATTATATTATCTGGAAGTATATTTACATTAATTTGTGAACAATGTCCAGCTAATGCTTCATCGACAGCATTATCCACTATTTCATAAACTAAGTGGTGTAATCCCCTTATAGAGGTAGAACCAATGTACATTCCTGGTCTTTTTCTAACTGCTTCTAGACCCTCAAGTACGGTAATATTTTCTGCGTTATAACTACTCATAAAAACCTCCATAAATATTTGCCTTATAGCTATTTATTTTCAAAACTTTATATAATTACTATTTCTAGTATTTAATACTCTTCTATTCTCAAGAGATAATTATTTACAGTAAACTCAAGCTCCTCTTCATCTTCTACTCCAGTTTCGAGAGCAAAATAGATTCTTGCCTTTTCTTTGTATTTATCTATCTCATCAGTATGAATGTATCTATGCATCTCAGTATTACATCTTGTCTTTATCTTTTCTTTTATATCTTCAAATTCTGTTTCTCTAAGATCTTTTAATACCATATTCATCTCTTTATATTTAACATTTGGTTTTGTTTTAATGTATTCGTAAATTAACTCTAATTTTTGACTTCTTAATTTATTTTCACAAGCTGTACACCTGATTCCGCTTCCTTTAAAGAGCACTCCACAATCTATACACTTCAAGTTATTATCTTCTTCTAACAAAAACTTTTCTCTTTTTTTAGAAAGTATCATTAGTTTCTTTATTTTATATTTAATTTCATCGTCTTCAATTTTATTTCCTATTTCCTCTACTTTATTAAGAGTTCCTCTATCTAAATAGACCTTCTCAGGTTCAAAGTTTTTATCTTCTACTTCATTAGTAAAATAATTTCCCATATTCATAGGAGAGACTTTAAAGTGTAGGTCTCTTATATAATCTAACTCTAAAAAATCATTGGTTTTTTCTATCAATTCTCTTTTCATAAAACTAAATTGTTGAAGCCATACAGAATTTTCAACATGAACTATTAATACTTGATTTTTTATCATAGCTACATAACTTTTTTTAGCAAGCTCTTTTCCTACTATTTTAGACCAATTTCCTTGAACCAGCCCTTGTTTCAGTAGCCTACTTTTTTTAAGTGCATCTGTCACTATCCCTTTTACACTATAAATTCCATTATTCTGATTCATTTACTTCACCTTCACTAATTTGAAAATTTTTACTTTTTATTCCCAAATCATCAGTTGAACTTAAAAAT
>CAZFBB010000243.1:0-2909 GCA_964517235.1 uncultured Fusobacteriaceae bacterium | reverse complement strand
GTTCCCTATACAGTAACTATTTGTAACCATTGTAACAACTAGAGGAACAAAGAATTCTAACCCCATAAATTTAAGTATATCCAACGAAAATTTTATACTATTAATATAAATATTTAACCCTGATATCAGAACAATTAATACCATTATAGCAAATATATTTTTTCTATTCATTTTTCCTCCTTATATACTAGAAACCATTACATTATATGCTAAATGAAAAAATATAGAACCATAAAGTGATTTTGAATATTTATACATATACCCAAGTACTAGTCCTAAAGGAAACCTTATCAGCAGGTTTATCATAAATCCTCCATTATTATGAAAAATAAATGAAAAGATTAAAGCTCCTACCCATATTGCATAATCTAGCTTCATTATTTTTTTCAGCTTATCTATTAATATTCCCCTAGTTAATATCTCTTCTCCAATTGCAATGAAAATAAAGTTTACACCTAAAGGTAAGTACTCTAAAACTTCTCCCCTATTATAAAGTATAATTAAGCAATATACCAAAATTGCTAATGAAACAAAGATAATTCCACCTTCTATCCAGTTTTTCCTATAAACTAAACCATACTTATTTAAATCTTCTCTGTTTTTTATAAATCTAACCCAAGGATATAGTATATACCCTATACAAAATGGAAAACTAATACTTACTAATGTAGCTACCATTCCATCTGGATTATTAAAATTAGTAAATATTGTGACTGAAAATAATAATACAAATAAGAATATATTAGGTACAACTATTAATTCCCCTATATTCATCAAGTTCTTTATCAACTCTTCCCTTTTATCTACTATTGTATCCAACTACTTCAACTCCATCCTCTTAAATTTTCTCAAAGTTACTAATCCTATAACCAAAGAATAACCCAACAATATAAAAATCCCTATTCCGTAAGTACTTATAGAAGCCATTTCTAAGTTACCTAAATAACTAGGTGATAGATATTTTAGTGTTTTAGTATGATTTAGTATCTGCGTAAATACGAATATTGCAATAGTTGAAAAAATTGTTTGGTAAGTTGATAACTTTAGACCCATAAAAAATGAAATAGATATATATACCATCATTTCAAGCATGCTCAATACTAAAAATGCTGTTACATCAACTGTGTTTTCACCAAAAAATACTTCTGCACCAATATCTGTTTTAGATATAAAAAAAACATAGTTAAGCCCACTTGATATTGTATATACAACTGTAAATAATACTACTATCGTAAGTAGTGAAAGCATCTTAACCCACAAAAGTTTAGATTTTTCAACTCCTTTAGATAATATCAAACTCATTTGTCCCTTCTCTATCTCTGTTGCTAAAGTTGTTGTCCCTATTACTATAAACAATATCAATGAAATTCCCGTAAGTTTCGCTAAGTCATACACAGCACCAACAAAATCAACGCCTGTTAATTTTATCCCTTCATTTTTTGATATTGTAATAATATCTAACTCAAAATGATACCCTGCTCCGTATAAAAATGGAAAGAGACAAAACAACATAAGACATAAAAAATCTTTTCTCTTTATTATTTTTTTAAATTCTAACTTATATAAACTAAACATCTATCCCCTCCCCTTGTACGCTTTCAAACATTTCAAAAAGAATATTATTTGAGACATTTAAACTCTTTATTTTTAATCCCTGCTTAATCAATAGAGATATAACTTCATGTAACCTATCATCCATACCTGTTTTAATTTTTACTATATTATTTTCTTCACAATAAGATACATTCTTAATATTTTCTAAATATTTTTTTTCTAATGTTCCTTCTATCTTAATAGTTACTTCCCTATTATTCTCTATGTTTTCACGACTATCATTTATCTTTATTTCACCTTCATGTATCATTACAACTCTATCACATATCTCTTGTACATCATATAACTGATGACTAGAAAATATTATTGTTACTCCCTTTTTTTCAGCTAACTCTCTTATCTTATCTTTGATAATCTTTCTCCCATTAGGATCTAAACCTACAAAAGGTTCATCTAACATTAATATCTTTGGATTACCTATCATAGCTTGAGCTAAACCCAATCTCTGCTTCATACCAAAAGAAAATGTCTGTACCTTGTCTTTAATATTAGGAGCCAAATCAACAAAAGCTAATAACTCCTTTATCTCCTTATCTATATTATGTTTATTACTTTCACCACTCAACTTCATTAAATACTCTAAATTTTCATACACAGTCATATAATCAAAAAATGATGGATTTAGTAAAACTCCTAATTCTTTTACAAAGTTCGACTTAGTTTTAATATCCTCTCCATCATATATAATTTTCCCATTTGTTAGATTTAAAAAACCCATAATGCTTTTTAATAAAGTGGTTTTTCCTGCTCCGTTTATACCTAATAATCCTACCACTTCTCCTCTTTTCAAATCTAAATTTATAGATTTTAGAACTTTTTTTCTTCCAAAGCTCTTTTCCAACCCAATAATTCTCAAGATATTCTTGTTCATCTCTTCCTCCTTCAATACTACTTATTAAGAATTCCCGTAATTAATAAGTTCCTAAGGTTCCTAATTTTCTAGCTTTATTAATACATTTCTTGTATATATAGTTAGATATTAAAGCCCATACAACAAGGTTTATTATTAAATACTTTATAATACTAAACATCTCTACATCTGACATAATCATTTGTAAATAAGCAATAATTCCTCCTATAGGCATAATTATAATAAATATATTTAAATAATTCCCCATATGCTTTATTAAAGGAAATACAACTATACCCATTAACAATAACTGTGTTAAATTAAGTACCGAATCTAATTTCCTATATATCATTCCATAACCACTAAATATATAACCTATGCTTATTCCCGAAATGAATATTAAAACTAAAGCTATGATTAATTCCAGTATATTTATATTAAAATT
>CAZFBB010000242.1:0-2920 GCA_964517235.1 uncultured Fusobacteriaceae bacterium | reverse complement strand
CCAAAAAAACTAAGTTTGGAAAATTAAAAATTGATAAAGAGCAATTAGTTAAAAAAAAAATTGGTATTAAAAATCCTTTAGGTTATATAACTGGTTCAGAAATAAAGAATTAGGAATTTGATTTTAAAATTATTTTCTATGGAAAAAAGCAGGGAAATTTAATCCCTGCTTTTAATAGCTCAGACTCTTCCCTAAATGCTTTTACATAATAGAATTAAAATTAGTTGTTCTTGATTAGGATGTATATATTCTAATTCCATGAGGAAAAGGAAAAGTGCAGTTGGAAAAAGTAAAGGTGTACTTAATGCAGTAAAAAAGTGGCAATAGAACCAAAAAGGTTATGACCTATTGCCTAGAATGGAGCTATGCTATTTTCTAACTTAAATTGACAATTCAGAAATACAAAATACATAATCATATCTTTTAACTTGCCATTTATGAGTTGGATTATAATCTATTTTCTCTTTAAATCTTTTCATATCATCCACATTAATTATTTCAATAAACCTTTCAAAAAACCTAAGTTCATTAGATTCAATTCCATTTTTTATGAAATTACTAATATATTCTTTATACTCTTCATTTAAAGGAAGTTTAATATTTCTTTTAATAATTAAGTCAATATCTTTAATATTCTTATTTAATAGAATATTACTTGTGTCCACTTGCTCATTCCATACTTCTTCTATTATTTCTTTAATTTTTTTTATAGATTCGTTGTTTCTATCATCTCTAGCATAAATTGATATAAGCTGATTTATACTTGGTTTATTTTCCGTATTTTTTATTTCTTCTCTTAATTTCTCTTTTAATTTATCAATAATTTTTTCATCAATATCATGATTAAAGTTTATTGAAATTTCATAATAATAGAAAAAGAATATAGTAAATTCATAAAATGGAATATCTTCATTAGTATCTAAAATTTTCTCAATTTCTATTTTTAGTTCAATTAATTTCTCATCATTTAAAGTAAAAGAGTAGTCGATTCTAGATAAAAGTTCCATATAATTAATAATATTTTTTACCTCTTTAAATTTTCTTTTGATAGAATCAATTTTGGTTCTATTTTTATAATAAATATCTAAATCCATTACAAGTGAACTTAAATGAATTGGGATAAACATTAAATAGTCAAAAGGCTCAATAGTTTTTTCTTCTCCAGTATGAATTTCATTTTTATGTTTTTCTTTAAAAACACCAAATAGGTTTTCTATTAATGCATAATATGATGCTTCTATAATGTAATTTTCTTCTTTTTCAGAAAATTCATTCCAACTATATTCCATCTTTAAATCAATTAAAAAATTATTTAGAAGCCTAAAAGTTCTAAGGTTATCTTTTCCAAATTCTTTAAATATTGTAATTAACGTCTCTTTTATTTCATTAGTCCAATTATAATCCTTTAATGTATTTTGTATTACGTCATCTGATAGACTATCGATTTTATATTCAAAATCAATTACTTTTTCTTTATATTTATCATAAATTTTTCTTTTATTTTCATCTAATTCTTCTATATTTCCAATGATGATTATATTTGTTTTATTACTTAATCTTTCAAATAAACCCATAAGTTCTTTAAAATCAATTTTTTCATTAGTTCTTTCAATGTCATCAATACATAAAATTGATTTTTCTGAAAATTTTAAATCTTCTATATTAACTACTTTTGTTAATTCATTTATATTTGGAATGATATTAGCAATATCAGACAGAGCTTTCCCAACTCTAGGAATACTCTTAGTTGCCCTATTAAAGCAACTTCCTAAAATATTTAGAGTATTATTACTATTTAGCTTCTTTAAGTCTGGGAATAAAACTTCTTTAATAATAGTTTTTTTTACTTCTTCAATAGAGTTAATGCCAAATAGGGACATATAGTAATTATTCTTCTTCTTAGATTTACTAAATTGCTTATATACATAAGTTTTACCAATTCCCCATTTTCCATCAATTAATATGGATAAAGGACTTTTATTAGAATCCATTTCCTTGTATAACTCATTTAATTTATTTAATAGTTTTTTACCATCCATTTTCTTCCTTTCTTATAAAAAATATTTGACATTAATAAATAATAATAAAGTAGAAAATTTTGTAATTAGAATTATCAAAATTACGATAAGTTAAAATTCAAATAATTAGGGTCAAGAGGTTTTGCTTGTAGGCTATAAGCTCTTGAACTGAGTTATTGGAATTTTAATTAATCTTCATCTGGGATATATTCTATTATATCTTGAGTATTGCAATCGAATAATTTACATAATTTTTCTAGTGTTTTAAAGTCAAGTCTAGTTACTTTTTCATTATATAAATGAGAGATAGTTGAAGTACTCATACCAGTAAGTTCTGAGACTTTTGTAATAGAGAGCCTTTTAGCACCCATTAATTTTGAAATGTGATTTTTAATCATGGTATATAACCTCCTTTTTTGATTATACAATAAAAACAGGAGGAATTAAAGAGAAAACATATGATTAATCAAATAATTTACTTGATTTTTAGTTCTTTATAAAATATAATTTATATTATTAATAACTTTATTATTATTTATAGTCAAATATAATATATTACTAGTAGAAGATGATGTATATTTTTAATAGCTATTTAAATATAACGTTTAATTAGTTAAATGAAATATTTATATTAAAAAAGGAGGGGAAATAAAAAAAATGGAAAAAAAAGTTAGGACTGTTGTAAGAATCAAATTTGATGAAGAATATCAAGTGATAAAAGAAATGGAAGTATTAAAGATTATTAGAGAGAACAAAACTACATATAAGTTGAGTAATGGAACTACAGTGAGCAAAACATCCTTATTTCCCTATCACCATGGTAAAGGTAAAACTTATTGTCGCGAAGAGGAATATTTTTTTACTGAGAATATTAAACTTTGAGTTGATGAGAGGGGGGGATT
>CAZFBB010000241.1:0-2953 GCA_964517235.1 uncultured Fusobacteriaceae bacterium | reverse complement strand
TATTCGAAAGAATTAATCAACTATATTTTAAAATTAAATTTGAATTTAACTAAACTGCAAACAAACATTTATTGAATTTAATAAGTGTGCTTATTAATTTTGAAGGTAAAAAAAAATCTTTCAAATTTGAATAAAAAAATTAGAGAATTCATATAATAAATTATATAAAATTGGGCTAAAGATTATTTTCATTTGTTTTTTAGTACTTGATGATACTTTGATTCCTAAATCTAAAAACATCAAGCATATGGAAGGATTTAGAAGACTCGGTTCATATGTTAATGGATAGCGATTCATTACAAAACAAATCAAGAGATTTATCTATGCCATTAGATTTTAAAGCGTACCTAATCAATAGAATATTATGAAAAACAGAAAATTTTACCTAGAAGGAATAGAAATATCATTGAAGAGAAGAGATATAAAAAATTAATAGATAAATCTTCTTTTAACTTAGTTACAGTAAAAAAAGAGAAACTAAAGAATAAAAAACATGTTATTTTAAAAATACTTGATTTAAGAAAACTAGGAATAGGAAGGCAAGAAACTTTAAATATCCTCATAAAAAAAGTAGCCTAAATTAATAGGCTAGCTTTAATTGAAAACAAAATGTACAGATTGAGTAAAAAATTTTCTTAGTTTCTTCCTATCTTTCTTCAAATTAATAAAATCTCCGATTAACAAATACTCTTCAAAATTTCATTTTTAAATTTACATGTTTTGTTTTACGTTCTAATTTTTTTTGCATATTTTTGAATATTTCCAATTGAAATATTTTTATAAATAGACAAACTATGTCATATCTCTTTTTTCCCCATCTTTAGTCACTTCTTGTACTCTTTCAATGTCATCATTTATCCCTTGTGCTTTAGCACTTGTTTCTTCTCTATCTACACTAAGCTCTACTCCAGATAGTGTACTTTTGTTTATTTGCTCCTTGTCTTTCTTTCCATATACTATTGATGTAGAAGGTATACTTCCTATTCCTCCACCTACACTAAAGCCCTTGGACTGTGACTCATCATCATCGGAAATATCCTCTGTTAATATAGTTTTTGTATCAAAATTTAATTTATTATTTTTGTTTCCAGATGCTATTACAGCACCCTTTAATTGAGTGTTCTTTCCTACCTTTAGGTTTCCACCATTTTTGACTACTATTCCACTTTGTTTATTTATCCAAGCTCTTTTACTTTTATCCTCTCTAGTATTAAAACTTCCCTCATAATTACCCATTCCTCCACTAAGAGAACCAATTTTAGAGTCATACTTACTTTTACCCTTGTCTTGTAAGGATTCTATTACCAGATTTCCACCTATATCTCCATCTATAGTATTTGTTACCATATTTCCACCAGATACTTTTACGTCTTCTTTTACATTCAGTCTTTTAGTCTTTAATCCATTTTTTTCAAAATACTAGCTCCATAAGCTTCTACCACTAGTTCTACTTTCCCTAGAATTACTTCTACTTCTTTATCTTCAAAATAATTCAAGTATTTTTTACCTTTATCTACTTCCAATTCAAAAGATATTTCATTTCCTGTATTATTAAGAGCTACAATGATTATTTGATTATTATATTCTCTTTTGTATATTACAAGATTTTTATCTGTATCTATAATGTCAAAATCTCCATATACTAATATTTCCCTATTTTCCTTATAAAACTCATTTAATCCTTTAACAAAATTTTCTCTATTTCTGTCAAAAACCACATTATATCTGAGCCTTTTAGATACTTCGTCAAACACTCCCTTTTCACTAAGTTTACCTTTATGCTCCATATATTTTTCTATACTATCAGATTCCATATTGTATGGGAAATATTCCTCCCACAACATAGCTTTTCTATTATGAGGTGTATCTCCACCCCACATGCCTTTTTCACTTCCATAATAAATAAGAGGTGCACCAGGAAGAGTATATTTTGCTACAGTTGAACTATTAACTTTTTTATCTATTGTTTCATCTACCAAATTAGGTTTGATACCATAATATTCATCCTTGTCTTGACTATTAAGCATATCAAAGTCTCTATTTGGATTGATTAACATAGAGTTGAACCTGTCTATATCGTACGATTCCAAAAGGTTAAAATGCAATTGCTTTGTATCCACACCCCTTTTTATAAGATTAATTGCTACACCTAATTCTTTGTTATCATAAAGGTATTTGTCATTATTTTTACTATAATATCTATAAAGAATATCTGGTAGATAATACTCTATTTCTCCGTCTTTTATTATATTTTCACTATTGTATCCATTTGGACTTTCATAGATCAAATGAAAATTTTCCAAGTTATTATCTATAAATTCTCTGTATTCTAAGAAAAAATCTTCATTTCCATTGTATACAATTGAAAAACCGTCTAGACCAAAGTCAGCCCATTTTTTAGTTATTTCAAACAAATATTTTCTTACACTTTTATTATTCAAATTGAGTTTAACTATATTTTTACTATTTTTATAGCCACCATAATCTAAGTTTTCTCTATTCCACCTTATAATCTCTGCTTTTACACTTTCATCATAAGAATCTTCTACTTGTACAAATTTTCTCCTATATCTAATACCATTAATACTTTCAATTGCTACATTACTATTTCCTTTATATTCTATAAGAGGATTCCAAGAATCAATATCTTCCAAATCTATGCCTTTCCAAAATTCTACTATGAACCAGTCTAAATATTCAGATTTTGGCCCTTGAGCCATTAACAAATCAAAAGCAAAAAACCTATTGGAAACATAATCAAAATTAATATCACTTATTAAAATAAAGTCTTTTTCTTTCACTTTATTAATAAAGTTCCTAAAGATTTTGTCAGATTCTGTTTCTATCCACGTATCTTTATCTAAACTTTCTCCATAATTATTCTTTCCATCTCCATTGATTAAAAGGTTTATATATTCACTTTGATTATTATCAATAAAAGAACCATAATCTG
>CAZFBB010000240.1:0-2967 GCA_964517235.1 uncultured Fusobacteriaceae bacterium | reverse complement strand
ATTTCTTAGTGAAGGTTTTCCTTCATCTTTAGCGACTACAGTTTCTTTTGGTTTTGTAGTTGATTTTAATTTTTCTTCCTGTGCTATTCTTTTTTCTTCTTCTGCTTTTTCATCTCTTTCTACCTGAGTTAATCTTTGAAATGATTTGAAGAAAGCAAAACTTTCTTTATCGATTCTATAAGCTGCCATTAAATAATCAATTTCTGAATCTTCAGGAATTGTCGTTGTATTTTTAGTTATATAGTTCTTTTTTCTACAATGAGAAAGGTCTTCGTTTATGCACTTTTCCATTGCGCATCTATATTCTTTCCAAATATTTGATAATTCTAGCTCTATATTTGCACCTTTTGCAAGATTATATCTTTTTTTTAAGTTAGATGGAACTAATTCTTTAGAAAGATTAAATGCTGAAATACTAGTATCTTTTAGCATAAGCATTGTATGATCATGTAAAAATGGATTTTGAACATTACTTCCCTTATCATCATAATAATTAAGTAAAGAGAGTTTTGCTACATTATCAATCTGCTTTCCATTCTTTTTTGCTTCTTCCTCAATAAAATCTACAAAATCTATTCCAAAAGGTAGAAATAAACTAAAATCTGTGTTTTTAAAATCTGTTATTTCTATAGAATTACTAAATCTAGAAATTTCTTTTGATAAACTTCCATAAAATATTTCAAGTCTTTTATCTTCATGGTAGTAATAATATACTTCTGAATCTCCCTTACTAAATCTAAAAATAGTTTTTCCTTGGTCAGTTACTTTACCATCTTTGACTAAAGAATTTCCTAATTTACTTGAGTCTACTATTATTTTGCTTGCTACACTATCATTTATGTTTACTACTTCTTTCATATCTTTATTAAATGAATTTATATTATTATTTCTTTTTAACCCATTAAAGCTTCCTACAAGTTTATGATACCTAGGTAATTTGATAGAGAAATCTCCATTTTTAAACTCTTCTACTTTGATTTCTGTATCAAGAAAATTATCTTTACTAAATCTTATTCTTAATTCATGCTTGCTTTTTTCATAAATATAACGAACTTTTAAAGTTTCATCAGAACCTATTTCAATATTTTCATAATATTCTTCTATATTTCCCTTTTCAAACCATGCTTTTTCTTTTATTTCTTCTTTTTTTTCTTCTTGCTTATTTTCAGAATTGTCCTCTTGATTTTTTTCTTTTTTAATATGGGTTATTTTTGTTCCCAAATCTTTTCCTTCTAATGATAATTTTTCTAATCCAGTTGATTTACTTTTTTCTTTATTAATGTCTTTCACAGAAAAATTATAGTCAGAATCTTTATTATCTACACTTTCACCATTAAATAGCTTAATTAATCTTTCTAAACTTCCCTTTAATAAGTTGCCATCATAACTTTTTAATTCTTCAACTTTTAGTTCAAAACCTTCTCTAGTAAGTGGAGTAGCACTATTGTATCCATATTTCATTTCTTCTTCTACTTCACCAAATTTTAGTATTCCTGTATCATAACCAGTTCTTTCAAAATCATATAAACTAGAATAGTCTATAGAATCACTTTCTAATTTTTCTAAAACTTTATCATAAAAATATGCCATTTTTTCATTTTGCTTTTCATCCATAGTACCTATTCTGTCTTGCAAACTATTTTTATATTCTTTAAATATCTCTACTAAACCTTCGTTAATATCACTATAGTTTAATTTTTGAACTTTAGAAAAACTAACAAACCTTATAACATCTTTAAATACATTTTTGACATACTCACTACGTATTTCTTCTTGTATTTCCCCATCTTTTCCTATAAATGGCAAGAAGATAGATTCATTTAACTCACTATATACATACTTTTCTTTGTAGTCTGTCATTTTTTTATTAGGGAAACCAGTAGATGTTTCTACATTATCGCCATTTAAGTAAGTAAAAGATATATGGTCTTTACCCTTTAAATAACCTCTCTGAATTGAACCTGTAATGTATAATAAATTTGAAAGCATTTTAGAATATGAAGAAATAACTGATGAGCCACTAATTAACTCTGAATTTATTATTTTCTTTTCCCCTGTACGTTCATCGACTCCTTGAGTAAAGAGACACAATCCTGCTAATTTAAATATCCCATCTGAATCTTTACTTATTTTAAAGGTCTTTATAGTAAGATTATCTGTATTATATCCTTTTCCATCTATATCGTAATGAATAAAATAATGATTGTCACTTGCAAAGTAATTATCAATTCCTTTAGGACTTTTACTTATTTTTTCTTTGGATAATTCTAGTATATAATACAATGCAAAATCTCTTTCTACATCTATTTTATCCCCTTCTTGGGTTTCTAATTGGATATATTCTGATTCATAAAAAAAGTCTGTAACATAACCTTTTATATCATCTTTTTCCTTTTCAATTACTTTATAATCTATAAGAGTTTCATAATTTTTCTCTATTTTTTTATCTTTTAAATAAGTCCCAGTCTTTTTCATTAACCAACTTAGCGTATTAACTACTACCCAAGTTAATAAATGTGAAGCTGTTGTTTTTTTAATTATCCCTTTTACTGTTCCTTCAACTGTTTCACTCAATAATGATTGAATAATAAAGGTAGAAACTATGACATTTTTTGATGTATTATAAATGTCTTTAATAAGACCATCTTCTTCTATTGAAAATTTGAAAGAAATATTACCAGTATATTCTTTATCCAAATCTTTTTCAGTAAATTCAACTAGACCTTTAAAGCTTTTTAGAGGAGAAGAATAAAAAAGTTCTTGTTTGTTATCAGTATTAAGTCCACTAATAAAGCTTAAGTCAGCTCCTCCTTCATAACCAGTGAAAACTATTTCAGCACTAGGATTTTCTCTTTTTATTTTAGAATATACAATGTTTAAGTAATCTACCTCTTTTGGTAAAAGTTCCTTATTATTAGTTACTTTGTTTTTATATGCAATAACTATAGTGTTTTCCTTTTTAAAAGC
>CAZFBB010000239.1:0-2988 GCA_964517235.1 uncultured Fusobacteriaceae bacterium | reverse complement strand
ATTTCTACTTTAGAAGAAGGAATTGAAGCAGAAAAAATTGGATTTGATATGGTGTCTACTACCCTAAGTGGATATACGACCTACACACTAGATAGACCAAAGCCTGATTTTAATCTTATAAAAGATTTAAAGAACTCACTAAAAATACCTGTTATAGCCGAAGGAAATATCGACACACCAAACAGTGCTCTCATGTGCTTAAATTGCGGTGCATGGGCAGTAGTAGTTGGTGGAGCAATTACAAGACCACATATAATTACTAAAAAATTTGTAGATACTATTAATGAATCAAAATAATTATTATTAGAAAGGAGTAACTATGTTTAAACAATTACAAAAAATCGGTAAATCATTTATGCTTCCAATAGCTTTACTGCCAGCTGCTGGGTTATTACTTGGAATAGGTGGTTCATTATCAAACGTTAACACTATTGCTACCTATCCTTTTTTAAACGTTCCTTTTTTACAAAATATTTTTAAAATTATGTCTTCTGCAGGAAGTGTAGTATTTGAGAATTTAGCACTTTTATTGTGTATCGGTTTATCAATTGGTTTAGCCAAAAAAGATAAGGCTACAGCTGCTTTAGCTTCAGTAGTTGGATATATTACAATGACAAGAACTATAAGTACAATGGTAATCATTCTAAATCCAAATGGAACAGCAATAGATACTGGTGTTGTTGGAGCTATTGTAATTGGATCTTTGACAGCTTATTTACATAACCGTTACAACAACATTCAGTTACCTGCAATTTTAGGCTTCTTTGGAGGTTCTCGTTTTGTGCCCATAGTAACTGCTTTTGTTGGAATTTTTATAGGAATTATATTTTCAATTATCTGGCCTCCATTTCAGCAATTATTAATTTCATCTGGGAATTCAATTTCTAAAATGGGACCAATAGGTACATTTTTATATGGTTTTTTAATGAGGCTTTCTGGTGCTGTTGGATTACACCATATGATATATCCCATGTTTTGGTTTACGGAGCTTGGTGGAGTAGAAGTAGTTGCTGGAAAAAGCATAATTGGTGCTCAAAAAATATTTTTTGCACAACTTGCAGACATCAATCACGTTGGTTTATTTACAGAAGGAACTCGTTATTTTGCAGGACGTTTTGCTACTATGATATTTGGATTACCTGCATCATGCCTTGCTATGTATCATTGTGTTAAAAAAGAAAAGAAAGCTAAATTTTCGGGATTATTTTTGGGTGCAGCATTAACATCCTTTATTACAGGGATAACTGAACCAATTGAGTTTATGTTCTTATTTGTTAGTCCATTGCTTTATGTGTTCCATGCCTTTTTAGATGGTGTATCTTTTTTAATAGCAGATATTTTAAACATTAATATTGGAAATACCTTTTCTGGTGGGGTAATAGATTTCACTTTGTTTGGAATACTTCAAGGTAATGCAAAAACAAACTGGGTTCTTGTTATACCTGTAGGAATTATTTGGATAGCACTTTATTATTTTTCATTTAAATTTTTTATTAAAAAATTTAATATATTAACTCCAGGAAGAGAAAATGAATCAACTAAAGTAAGTTTAGTAACTACCAAAGACTCTTCTTTAAACGATGAAGCTATCCAAGTATTGAGGGCTTTAGGTGGACAAGAGAACATTGAGGATATTGATGCTTGTATTACTAGATTAAGAGTTAATGTTAAATCAATAGATAAAGTAAATAAAGATGAACTGAAAAGAATAGGTGCATTCGGTGTACTAGAGGTCAAAGGGGGAATTCAGGCTATTTATGGAGCTAGAGCTATTCTTTATAAAAGTGCCATTGAAGAATTAATGGGTGTATCAGATTAAAATACTGAAATTATCTTATTTTTACTAAAATTACTTCTAAAATACTTGGTGTTGGTATTATTTTACCAACACTCTTTCTCAATAATTCTTTTTCTTTAAAAAAACAAAATATACCTATTTTTTCAAAATTATTTTAATTAAACTTTGTATTAAATATTCTTAAATCAAATGTATAACGTTCTGAATTATAAATAGTTTCAGTATATTCTATAGGCTTATTTTCAATATTAAACATCAATTTACTTGAAACTAGTCCAACACCTTTACTTTTGCCAAGTAAAATTTCCGCCTCTTTTTTAGAAAGATTTTTTGCTTTTATACTTTGCTCCATATAGTAAAATTCTATACTGTAATCTTCTTTGATAATTGAATAAAGAGAACATTTTTCCATATTAAATTTTGTAATATTAGTAAAATATTTTTTAGGAAGATAACAAAATTCTATTGCCATAGGTTCTTTATTAGCAAACCTAATTCTATTTAAATAATACACACTTTCATCTTTTTTTAAATTTAACTTTTCTCTAATTTCCTCATTTGGAACCATTTCATCAAAGTAGATAACCTTACTTGTAGGTATCAAATTTCGTTTTAACATATCCTCAGAGAAACTCTGAATTTCAAGATTTTTTCTAATTATTTCTCTTGATACAAAAGCACCCTTACCATGAATTCTATACAAAATCCCTTTATTAACCATATTGGAAATAACTTGCCTTATAGTCATTCTACTTACTTTATAACATTCTGTTAATTCTCTCTCTGTTGGTAGAGCTTCTCCATGAGTATACTCTCCATTTTTTATTTTATTTTTTATTTCTTCTTCTAATTGAATATAAATTGGAATAGATGAATTTTTATCTATCAATTTAATACCTCCATTTTTTATCTATAATCCTAAGAATATTATATCAAGAAATATAAATATTATCTATACATTTTTATTTTGTATGTACTATTTGGATTTTATAATAAAAAAAACAGCTAGTGCTGTTTGAATTTACAATTGGAGGCGACGACCAGATTTGAACTGGTGATAGAGGTGTTGCAGACCTCGGCCTTACCACTTGGCGACGTCGCCTTATTTAATTGTCCATTATAAGCTTTATTCAAAATGGTGCCTCGAGGCGGAATCGAACCACCGACACGAGGATTTTCAGTCCTCTGCT
>CAZFBB010000238.1:0-3008 GCA_964517235.1 uncultured Fusobacteriaceae bacterium | reverse complement strand
AGGAGGAGAGTTCTACTTTAATATAGGACATCTTTTCTAAATATATAAGGAGGAAGTATGAAAAAAATATTAGTACTATTAACAGCATTAACTATATCATTTGGAGCTATGGCCGAAAAGTTAGGAGTTGTAGACGTACAAAAAATTATGTTTACTCATCCAAAAGCCAAAACAATTTCAGAAGAATTAAATGCAGAAAAATTAAGATTAGAAACAGATATAAATGAAAAGGGGAATAAATATCTTGCAAACAAAAAAGCTTTAGAAGAAAAAGGTGATAAAGCTACTGAAGATGAAAAAGCTAAATTATTACAAGAAGAAAAAGAGTTGCAAGCATATATTCAAACTTTACAGCAACAGCTTAACGAATTAGAGAGAAGCAAAACAATTTCATTACAAAATGAAATTATGACAGCAATTACAGAAATTTCTAAAGAAAAGAAGATAGATGTTGTATTAGATAAAGCTAATGTAGTATTAGGTGGAGAAGATATAACTGATTTAGTAGTAGAATTTGTAAATAATACAGAAAAAATTAGTTTAGATTAGGAGAAAGAAGATATGTATTCGTTAATTGAACTTAGTAAGTTACTTAATGGTACTCTTTCTGGAAATGTTAAAGAAGTAAGGGGCTTAGCCCCTTTTAATCTTGCTACAGAAGAGGACCTGACATTTGCAGCAGATGAGAAATTCTTAAAAAGATTAAAAGAAACTAAAGCAAAAGTTATTTTAGTACCTGATATTGAAGGATTACCACAGGAAAAAACTTATATAAAAGTAAAAAAATCTCCAAGGGAACTAATGCCAATATTATTAGGATTTTTTAAAAGAAAAACTAAAAAAATGGAAAAAATGATGGAAGATAGTAGTGAAATTGGAGAGGGGACTTTTATTTCACCTAATACATATATAGGTCATAATGTAGAAATTGGAGAAAATGGATATATCTATCCAAATGTAACAATACTTGAAGGTGTAAAAATAGGTAAAAATGTAATTATTTATCCGGGAGCTACAATTAGAGAGTTTGTTTCAATAGGAGATAATGTTATTATTCAGCCCAATGCTGTAATTGGTTCTGATGGTTTTGGTTTTGTGAAGGTAGATGGTGAGAATATAAAGATAGAGCAAATTGGAAGTGTTATTATAGAAGATAATGTAGAAATTGGTGCATGTACAACTATAGATAGAGGAACTATAGGTGATACTATTATTAAAAAAGGAAACAAATTAGATAACTTAGTTCATATTGCACACAATGTAGTAATTGGAGAACAAGGGTTCTTGATAGCTCAAGTGGGAATTGCTGGAAGTACTGTTGTAGGGAAAAATGTAGTTCTCGGAGGGCAGAGTGGTGTATTAGGTCATATTAGTATTGGTGACAATGTTACCCTTGGTGCTAAAAGTGCAATAATTGGAAATACAAAAGGAAATCAAATTCTTTCTGGGTATCCAGCAATAGACCATAAACAAGAATTGAAAAATAAAATTGCTTTAAAAAAACTTCCAGAATTGATTAAAAGAGTAAAAAAACTAGAGACATTTATGAAATAGGAGGATTGAGTGAAAAGATTTAGGTTATTACTTACTTTTATATTTTTAAGTATTAGTTTATTTCCATCTTCATCATATACTGGAATGACTGGTGGGATTGACTTTCCAAGTGCATATTTATTAATTAATAAAAACTATACTATATCTGGGACTTTTTCTTCGCTAAATAAAGATATAGTTGGAGATTTTGTTATAGAAACGGCTCTTATACCTCAAGTAGAAGCAGGACTTAAAGTAACTACTTTAAATGGTAATTTTGATCAGAGCTTTTTGCAAGCTAATGTAAAATTTCAAGTAGTACCAGAAGGCAAGGGAAATCCTGCAATAGCTATAGGATTTACAGAGTTTGATGATTATAGTGTTCAGGGAGATCAAGAAAGGGAAAGAAGAGTTGATTCATCTGAAGCCTATGCTTTTTTGGTTTTATCAAAACAAGTGGCTCTTAACAGTCTTAATTTTGATACTAGTATAGGAATTACTTATTCACAACCTTCTACAGGTGGAGTTGCAAATGTTTTTGGCATAATCGAAATACCTCTGTTTGAAAAAATAAGATTTTTGACGGAAGTATATAGTTATGAAAAACTAGAGGAAAAATCAGCTAGTATGAATTTAGGAGCTGAATTCATTACCAGAGATAACTTTAGAACAAAAGTTTTTTGGAGAGAAAGAAATGATAGTTTTGGAGTTTCTATTAATTATATTGGTCTTTTTGAAGGGAATTAATAGATTAAAATGGAGCCTAATTACTATGAGGTTCCTTTTTTGTATTTATGGAAATTGTAGAATTTTTATTAAGGGACTATAAAGCTATAAGCTTTGTTTTATAAGCTCTTTTTGATTTTTATGAGAGTACAGTAGCAAATTAGATTTAGACAATTAGGAAGGTTTTTAGAAAAAAGCCTTGAATAATTATAAGTATTATTTTTTTGTTTAATATGATATAATCTAAAGAGATTATTTATAGGAGGAAGTATGAAGAAAGTATTGAGTTTTTTATTGGCAATAAGTTTAAACTTATTTGCAATTGAAAAAGTAAAATTAACCAGAGTAGATCAAATTATAAAACCTCAAGAAAAAGGGGTAAAAGCAGTTACCTATAATGTTAATAATATAAGCTTAGAAGATAATGTTGTACAAATTAAAAAGGAAAATTTTATTAATTTAATATTACCTAGTATATTAAAAGCAAAAGAAGAAGTAGATACATTGAGAAAAGAAGTAGAAGGGCATCTTTTTAAAAGTAAATTATCAGAAAAAGAAACTAGAAAATTAGAGGAAGTTTATAAAAAGTATAAAGTAGAAGTAGGAGATAAAGAGGAACTATTAAGAAGACTGAATACAGTACCAGTAGATTTGGCTCTTGCACAGGCAATATTAGAAAGTGGATGGGGGACTTCTAGATTCTTTAAAGAAGGGAATAATGTTTACGGAATTTGGTCATTTAGTGAAAA
>CAZFBB010000237.1:0-3050 GCA_964517235.1 uncultured Fusobacteriaceae bacterium | reverse complement strand
ACTGTATAGATGGTTTAGTATTATTAAAAACACAAAATATCATAAGTAGAGGTGAAGATTATGTATTCGGTTGGTGAAAACTTTTATTACGAAGTAGATGGAGAGGAATTCGAATATAATATTATTGGAGACATGATAATTAGAGGTAGAGAATATTTGATAGCAGAAGATGAAGAACATGTGAAAAGAGTGTTTTTGTTTGATGATATGGAAGAAACTGTAGTATTAATTGATGATGAAGATGATCAAGATGAACTTTTAGAAGTTTGGGAAAATGAGTTTTATGGAACGAGTAGTGAAGTAGGACTATGGGATGATGATGAATATGTAGATGAAGAAGAGTACGAAAATGAAGAAGAACTAGGATTCTTTGATGATGAAGATGATGACGTAGGAACATTTGATAGTGATGAAGATGAAGATGATAACTTGTACTTTTAGGAGTAAGTAATGAAATTAAAGATACAAAGTGAAGATATGCATGGAGATAAATATAATCAAACCTTTAATGCACAGGTAGAAGAAGGAACAAAGGGAAAAAAGATTAGTTATAAAGATGAAAATGGATTTGTTACTATTTATCTTTATGAAGGAAAAATGAGAATTGCTAGAAGTGGACATATTAACTCCAAGCAAATATTTGATGTCAATAATGAGTATAATTTTAGATATACAACTATTTATTTAGAAAGCCACTTGACACTAAAGACAAATGAGCTTATTATAGATAGTAACAATGTAAATCTTGAATATGAGCTCTATAATGATGGAATGTTGGTTAATAAGATAAAAATGAGTATTAATGTTGAATAGGGCACTTGATGTCCTATTTTTTTGAGAGGGTAAAAATGAAAAAGATACTTGGAAGTTTTTTAGTGCTACTGAGCACAATATACGGTCAAAGAAAAGAAATTGAATTAGGTCAAAGTATTGAAATAAAAAAAAGCAAGGTATTGTCATATAAAATATCGGAATTTCCTGCATATTCAAACTTATATTATGCTGAAAAAAAGGGGGCTACATTTACTTTTACACCAGATGTAGTAGGAGTATACAAAGTAGAAGTAGATTTTGGAAGTGATAAGGAGTATATAGATATTCTAGTTAAGTCTAATGATACTTACAACGATTATGAAATATATAACATTATAGAAGGAAGTATTAAAGATGGAAATGTTCCATTGTTAGAAAAAAAATTAAATGTTTTATTTAAAAATAATCCTCAAGATATTAATATAAAAGTGTATTTGAAAAGATATATTGATTATTTATTAGATAAGAATATGAGAGAAGAAGCCTTTGGTATATATAAAATATTAAATGCTAACTATAAATTATTAAATAGTGAAAATTTTGAGATACTTTTAAAAATTTATGAAAATGAAAGTGAAAAAGGTTTGTTAGATTTAGAAGTATTAAAGCTACTTAGTTATTTTGACAATAAATACACATATGTATTAGCCAAAGAAAGTCTTAGGTTAGGCAAAAATACCCAAAAGGCATTACTTTTGGTACAGAGTAGATATGATAATTTATTTGATAAAGAAGCAGCAAAAATACTTGCTGAATATTATATAAATAATGGTGAATTTAATAAAAGTGAAAAGTACCTTAAAATGACCAATAGGGTACTATTAGCAGAAGAATATTACAAATTGGGAAATAGAAGCGGTTTTGATTTTCTCTATAAGAAGCTTAGAGAAGAAGAAAAAGCAGAAGTAGATAATTATGTCAAAGTTGTAGAAGAAGAAAAAACGATAAAACTTTATTATGAAAAAGCTCTGTTGAGTATGCAAAATCAAAGATATGAAATTGCAGATATTTATTTTAAGAGGGTAATAAGATTAACTATAGATGGTAAACTTAGAAAAAAAGCGATATTTAATATAGGTAAGATGTATCTTGATGAAAAAAAATATAATGAGGGTTTGTTAGTGTTTGAAAGATACTTAAAGGAATATGGCAGTGTAGTAGACGCTGAAGCAAGATATTCTTTAGGTGTTTTATATTATAATTTGAAAAAATTCACGGAAAGTGATAAAATGTTTAATCAGATTGTTTCATTGTATCCAGATACGGTGTGGGCAACAAGAGCGAGTATATATAAATTAAAACTTAACGATAAAGGAGATAATAATGAGTCATAACACAGAGAAACATGTTAATTCCATTATACAAGACAAATGGAAAAAAGTAGAAGATATAAAAGCTATGGGACTAGAGCCATTTGGAAGAAAGTATGAGAAGAGGAACATGATTTCTAATCTGTTAGCTGGAGAAGCTGAAGATGGTGTAACTTATAAAACTGCCGGAAGAATCATGACTTTTAGAAGAATGGGTAAAAATTTATTTGCTCATATAGAGGATCAAAGTGGAAGAATTCAATTTTATATTAGAAAAGATGAAGTTGGAGAAGAAGCTTATGAATTGGCTAAAACATTTGCTATAGGAGATCATGTAGGAGTAGAAGGAATATTATTTACAACAAAAACTGGAGAATTAACTCTTAGAGGTTTAAAATTTGAATTAGTATCTAAAAGTGTAAGACCTCTACCAGAAAAATTTCACGGCTTAACAGATGTTGAAACTAGATATAGACAAAGATACTTAGATCTTATAATGAATAGAGAAGTAAAAGAAACTTTTATTACAAGAACTAGAATTATAAATACTATAAGAACTTTCTTAAGTCAAAAAGGATTTTTAGAAGTGGAAACACCAATGATGCACCCTATAGTTGGAGGAGCCTCAGCTAAACCATTTGTTACTCACCATAATGCATTAGATATGGAACTATATTTAAGAATAGCTCCAGAATTATACTTGAAAAAACTTATAGTTGGCGGATTTGACAAGGTGTTTGAAATTAATAGAAACTTTAGAAATGAAGGGATTTCAACTAGACATAACCCAGAATTTACTATGATGGAGTTATACCAAGCTTATGCAGATTTTGAAGAAATAATGGATTTGACAGAAGAATTAATTAGACATTGTGCAGTAGAAGTATTAGGAACTACACAAGTTACATATAATGAAAAAGAAATTAA
>CAZFBB010000236.1:0-3088 GCA_964517235.1 uncultured Fusobacteriaceae bacterium | reverse complement strand
CAAAAATGGGAAAATATGTATTCACAGAAAGAAATGGAATTCATATTATTGATTTGCACAAATCATTAAAATCAGTTGAAAGAGCTTACGAGGTAGTAAGAAACATCGTTACAGAAGGTGGAGATGTATTGTTCGTAGGAACTAAAAAACAAGCTCAAGAAGCAGTTAAAAAAGAAGCTGGAAGATCAGGATCTTTCTTTATTAACAACAGATGGTTAGGGGGATTATTAACTAATTTCAAAACTATCAGAACTAGAATCGCTAGATTAAAGGAATTAGAAGAAATGATAGCTGACGGAACTATGGCTGCATTACCTAAAAAAGAGCAAGCTAACTTAGGAAAAGAATTAGTTAAATTAGAGAAAAACTTAGGTGGAATTAAAGAAATGCCTAAATTACCAGCTGCAATTTTTGTAGTAGATGTTAAAAAAGAAGCATTAGCAATTACAGAAGCTAACAAATTAGGAATCCCTGTAATCGCAATGGTAGATACTAATGTTGACCCAGATGGTGTTGACTATATAATCCCAGCTAATGATGATGCAATTAGATCAATTAGCTTAATTTCATCAGTAATGGCTAACGCAATTGTTGAAGGGAAACAAGGGGCTATAGAAGAAACTGAAGCTGTAGAAGAAACTCAAGTAGAAGAAGCTTAAGATAAATTGGAAGAATTGGGTTAGGCTCAATTCTTCTTCGTATAATAAAACATAGGAGGATATCAAAATGGCAATAACTGCTGGTATGGTAAAAGAACTGAGAGAAAGAACTGGAGCAGGAATGCTTGATTGTAAAAAAGCATTAACTGAAACTAATGGAGATATAGAGAAAGCAATTGATTTCTTAAGAGAAAAAGGAATGGCTAAAGCTGCTAAAAAAGCTGGAAGAACAGCTGCACAAGGATTAATTTTTGATGGTGTTTCTGCTGATCAAAAAACTGCAGTAATTTTAGAATTCAATTCGGAAACAGACTTTGTTGCTAAAAATGATGAATTCAAATCATTTGGAACTAAATTAGTTGAAATTGTTTTAGAAAAAGGATTAAATACAATTGAAGAATTAAAAGCAACAGATTTAAATGGAGCTACTGTTGAAGAAGCAATAACTGCTTTAATTGCTAAAATTGGAGAAAATATGAATTTAAGAAGATTAGAAAGAGTAACTACTGAAAATTTTGTTACTACTTATAATCATTTAGGTGGGAAATTAGGAGTAATAGTAGAATTAAAAGGAGAAGCTACCGATGAGTCAGTTGCAAAAGCTAAAGATATTGCTATGCATGTAGCTGCTATGGATCCTAAATATTTAAATTCTAATCAAGTAACAACTGATGATTTAGATAGAGAAAAAGAAATAGCTAGAAAACAATTGGAAGAAGAAGGAAAGCCAGCTCAAATCATTGAAAAAATCTTAGATGGTAAAATGAGAAAATTCTATGAAGAGAACTGTTTAGTTAATCAAGTCTTCGTAAAAGCTGAAAACAAAGAAACTGTTGCTCAATATGCAGGAGCTAATGAAGTTCTTTCATTCTACAGATATAAAGTAGGAGAAGGAATTGAAGTAGAAGAGACTGATTTTGCAGCTGAAGTAGCAGCACAAATTAAAGGATAACAAATAAAAGTAGGGGAGTTTAACTTCCCTTTTTTTTGAGGAAATGGAAGGAGTATAAATGAAAGCTGTTTATAAAAGAATGTTGCTTAAACTAAGTGGAGAGGCTCTTATGGGTACACAAGAGTTTGGAATCTCTGCTAAAGCTATTAAAACTTATGCTAATCAAATTAAAGAGATTCATGATATGGGAATAGAATTAGCAATTGTTATTGGTGGAGGAAACATATTTAGAGGACTTTCTGGAGCAGATCAAGGGGTAGATAGAGTAACTGGAGATCATATGGGAATGTTAGCCACTGTTATTAATTCATTGGCTTTACAAAATGCCATTGAACAATTGGGTGTTCCAACAAGAGTTCAAACAGCTCTAGATATGCCTAAAATTGCAGAACCTTTTATTAAAAGAAGAGCAATTAGACACCTTGAAAAAGGAAGAGTAGTAATATTTGGAGCAGGAACAGGAAATCCTTATTTTACAACGGATACTGCAGCGGCACTTAGAGCTATAGAGATAAATGCAGACGTTGTAGCCAAAGCAACTAAGGTGGATGGTATCTATGATAAGGATCCAGTTAAATACGATGATGCTGTTAAATACGATGTTGTAACTTATGATGAAGTATTAACTAAAAACTTGAAGGTTATGGATGCGACCGCAATTTCCCTTTGCAGAGAAAACAAGTTGCCAATTTTAGTATTTAATCTTTTGGAAGAGGGAAATATGAAGAAAGTAATTGTTGGAGAGAAGATAGGGACTACTGTTATAGAAAAAGAGTAGAAGTTCATCTGATACCATAAAGTTGAGCTTTTTTATAAATTAGTGTTTATGAAAAAATTGAAACAAATAGAATATGTCTTTGGGACTTTGTCAACATAAACTTATGATGTCAAAGTCCCTTTTATATTAAGTAAATTACATTAAATGAAAATTCATGGAGATTTTTTATCCGAATTATTTAGAAAGAACTGTAGGAGATGAATCAAAAGGGTTTTAATCTAAAAAATTCTGTAGCAAAATTAGTATGTTGTACAAAAAAGCTTTTGAATTTAGGATATATCCTAATCAAGAGTAACTAACTTTAATTCATAGGACTTTGCTCGTGTTAGATTTGTATATAATCATTTTCTTAATGAAAGAATTGAAGAGGGATCAACTACTTATGTTAATCAAGCCAAAGAATTAACATCTTTAAAAAAAGAGTTAACTTGGCTTAAAGAAGGAGATAGTATTTCTTTTCAATGTATATTAAAAAATTTAGGTACTGTTTAAAGAAGCCAAGTTATTTTATGAGAAGGAATTTGAATAAAAATAAAGAAAATAGGAAAAAGCATAAATTAATTTAGAAGAAATATATTATATAAAGTAGAGAATAGAAGGAGGATTTGGAGAAATTGAATGTGTAACAGTTTCAAAAAATTTTCATTTAAAAAGGTAGAGTAGATTAAATAAGAAATATTTATAAAATTAACAATTTAT
>CAZFBB010000235.1:0-3098 GCA_964517235.1 uncultured Fusobacteriaceae bacterium | reverse complement strand
CTCAACAGACGTTATCTGTCCTCTTTACCCTACGGAGTCCGGACTTTCCTCGTAAATTATCTACGCGATTATCTCTAATACCTATTTTAAATTTTACTATTAACTCTTTTTATTTTTCCACATGATGAACACTTGTACACCTTCATTATATTTTTACCTCTTACAATTTCTTCATCTATAATCATATTAACACTGCACTCTGGGCAAACAGTTGCATTTTTCACTTTTTTAAAATAATTATATAAAAAGTAGCCTATTGCTATTACCAAAGTGACTAATATTAATTTAAAGAAACCTATTAATGCCTTTGCTATTAAAGAACCTGATTCATTTTGATTATTCTTTTTTTCCAATTCTAAGAGATTAACTATATCAGCAATATTCGCTAGCAGCTCATAAGTATAATCACTATACTCTTCTTCTGATATTAAAACTTCTAATTTATCTAGTATTACTTCAACTTCTTGTGAATAAGAACTTATATCTAAATCATTACTGAGAGAAAGTTTCACATTAGCTATACCCTTCCCTTCATTAGAGATACCTATTATAACAGTTTTTTTGCTATTTTTCAATTTTTTCTCAAATGCAATCTCTTTTTCTTTACTTGTATAAACTATAAAATCTATACCGTAACTTTTCTCAAGTTGTTCAATTCTTTCAATAAGAATTTTCTTTTCCTCTCTACTATAAATACCTAAGTTATCATTAATCTCACCGAATAATATCGCTAAAAATAAAAAGTAAGTAAAAATGAGCTTCTTCATTAATTTCTCCTATCTAATCTCAAAGATTCTCTTTTCATTATACACATCTATTTCTAACTTGTCACTCAGTTTTTTAATGATTATTTCATTAAAAAACACTTCCGATTCATAATGTCCAAAATCTATAAGGTTCAAATCATTTTCAAAAGCATCTAGTCCTTCATGATATTTTACATCTCCTGTTATAAATAAATCAACTTTCATATTTTTAGCTTTTTTCCAAAAACTAGCTCCACTTCCATTTACTACAGCTACTTTTTTTATTGTATTATTATTACTTTTTACATATTTAATCTTTTCCAAAGCAAATTTTTCTTTGACAAAATCAATATATCTTTCTAAATTCGATTCTTCTACTTCAAAAACTCTTCCTAATCCAACATTTTTCGTATAATTATTTTCTAGCTTTATTATTTCATAAGCCATTTCATCGTAGGAATATTTAGCTCTTATTTTATTCAATAGATTATTAACATTTTCTCTTTGGCCTATTACTTCTACTTTTATACTTCCTATCTTATCTTGACCTTTAATATTCTCAATAACTTCACTTTCGTAAAAGACATTTTCATATCCATTAAATTCAAGATTTTTATCTGTTTCCAATATTTTTTTTATTTTATCATATTCCTTCTTTGGCGTAAAAAAAACCAACTTATATACTTGGTATTTTAGAGGGTCAAGAACTCTTATATTCTTACCCTCCAATTTTTCTGCAACATATTGATTAAGTCCTTCTTTAGCAGAATCCAAATTTGTATGTAAACTATATACATTTATTCCATGTCTAATTAATTTTAGTATCTTCCTTCCAATAAGACTACTATCATTGATCTTTTTCAAGGAAGAAAATATTGGAGGATGATGTGTAATTATCAAATCTACACCATTCTCTATTGCATTATTCAAAACGCTTTCTGTAAGATCTAAAGATATTTGAACTCTATTTATAATATCCTTTTTATCTCCTATAATATGACCTGTATTATCCCACTCTTCTGCAAGTTCTATAGGAAACTCTTTTTCAAGGGTTCTAATTATCTCTTCAAGTACCACTAATCACTCCACATCCTTTCTCCAGCAAACTTTAATTTACCAAGAGCCCTTTCTTTCAACACTCTAACTCTTTCAGCAGATATATTCAGTTCTTTTCCTATTTCTTTAAAAGTATATTTACCTTCTTCAGATAAACCATAGTACATCTCAATTATTCTTTTTTCTCTATTATTTAGCCTATTTAACAAGGTAGAAACTCTTTTCTTCTGCTGAAGTGTATTAAGTTCACTATCTATTTCATTTATTGTTGTATAGTCTTTTACTTCTATACCATCTTCATCTTCTTTTGCATCTGAAAACTTTAAGTTAATCATATTCATGTCAACTGCTTTTTTCACTTTAATTATATCATGTTCACTAATATCTAATCCACTAATTATTTCTTCTAATATTGGTTTCCTTCCTTCTTTATTCATATATTCTTCTTCAAAAATTTGTATTTTTTTGTGCATTAAATAAATATAATTAGGTATTTTTATCATATTCACTTTTTTCTTAAGAGCATCTATTATCTCTTTTTTTATCCACCAAGTTGCATAAGTACTAAACTTATATCCTTTACTTATATCAAATTTATCTATTGCTGCAATAAGACCAATAGTTCCTTCTTGTATTAAATCTAAGTAATATACTCCCGACTTACAATAATACAAGGCAATTTTTGCTACTAATCTAAGATTTGACATTACAATTATATTTTTTGCTTCTTCATCTCCACTTTTAGCTCTTCTTATTATCTCTATTTCCTCTTTTTTATTTAGCAAGTCATAAGTCGAAATATCATGAAAATACTGATTTACTATATCTTCAGTATAATAATCTTCAAAATATTCCTCTTCTGTTTCTGCCTCTTCTGTAATTACAACTTCTACTCCTTCTTTTAAAATCGCCTCTACTAATTCATAATACTCCTTATCAGTCAGATTACTTTTTTCCATTACTTCTTCAAATTTTTTTTGCCCTATTTTCTTATTTTTGATAATTTCCTGTATCTCTTCTTCTTTTAATAACTCTAATACCCTTTTCACCTATCTCTTCACCCCTTTATCGCCTTTAAATTATTATAACCTAGGAAAGCTAAAATATCAATTTGGCAATAAAAAAAAGCCTTACTTTAAAAGTAAGACTTAAATTTACTATATTGGTAGGGCGTAGGGGAATCGAACCCCTGTTGCCAGGATGAAAACCTGGAGTCCTAACCACTAAACGAACGCCCCAAGTGGTGCCGTTAATCGGAGTCGAACCAATCACCTGCTGATTACAAGTCAGCTGCTC
>CAZFBB010000234.1:0-3106 GCA_964517235.1 uncultured Fusobacteriaceae bacterium | reverse complement strand
TTTAGATATACTAACAAAAGTATTTAAACCTAAAAGTGGAAAAGCTATAAAAGAATTGAGAAATTTTAGCATAAACTTTGGTCACTTAGTTGATGAAGAGGGAAATATAGTTGATGAAACTTTAGTAAGCATAATGAAAGGTCCCAAAACATATACTACAGAAGATATAGTAGAAATTAATTGTCATGGTGGTTATTTAATAACTGAAAAAGTATTAGAGTTAGTATTAAGATTTGGAGCTAGACACGCAGAACAAGGTGAGTTTACGAGAAGAGCTTTTATGAATGGAAGAATAGATCTTACACAAGCTGAAGCTGTAATGGATCTTATACATTCTAAAACGGAAAAGAGTATTTCTTTATCTTTAGATCAACTAAGAGGAGATCTTAAGGAACAAATAAGTCACCTTAAGAAACTTCTACTAGACGTCGCTGCCCATATTAATGTAGTACTTGATTATCCAGAAGAAGGAATAGATGATCCTTTACCAGATAATTTAGTAGATAATCTACAAATAGTGATGGACGCATCAAACGAACTTATTGCATCATACAATAAGGGAAAGATGATTAAAGAAGGTGTTAAAACAGCAATAGTAGGGAAACCTAATGTTGGAAAATCAAGTCTTTTAAATGCATTGTTACGTGAGGAAAGAGCTATAGTAACACATATTGCTGGAACAACGAGAGATCTTATTGAAGAGGTAATAAATATAAAAGGAGTTCCATTAGTATTAGTCGATACTGCTGGAATTAGAAATACAGATGATGTAGTAGAAAATATAGGTGTTGAAAAATCTATAGAACAAATAAATAAAGCAGATTTAGTTTTATTTGTAATTGATGGTTCTAATGAATTAACAGAAGAAGATATTAGGATATACAATCATTTATATAACAAAACAGTAATAGGAATAGTTAATAAAAATGACTTAGAACTAAAAGCTGATTTATTAAAGTTTGATAGGGTAGAAAAGTGGATTTATACATCTGCTAAAGAAAACCTTGGAATAGCTAGTATGGAAGATGAAATTTACTCAAGTGTAATTAAGGGAGAGGTGGAAGATACTTCACAAAAGCTTGTTATAACTAATGTTAGACATAAAAGTGCTCTTGAAAAAACAAAAGATGCTATAAAAAATATATTTGAAACTATAGACATGGGAATGCCAATGGATCTTATAGCTGTTGATTTGAAAGAAGCTTTAGATTCATTATCAGAAGTAACAGGTGAAATATCAACAGAAGATTTATTAGATCATGTATTTAGTAACTTCTGTGTTGGTAAATAGGGTAAAGAGGAAGGAAACTTCCTCTTTTAATTTTATCTAAAAGGATAAAATATTTGAATTATTATTGTCTATGTACACGTTAGAAGTGATAGTTAATAGATAATGATTAATAGTTGTGGTAGGAAAGATGAACTTTAAAAAATATACCTAAATATTTAAGTATATGTTATAATAAGGATTGAAGAGAAAATAATTAATATGTATATAGACAAAAATAAAAGGAGTAAAAATGACTAATAATGATTTTGATGTTATTGTTGTTGGAGGCGGTCATGCAGGAGTAGAAGCAGGTTTAGCTTCAGCAAGACAAGGTCTAAAAACAGCAATTTTTACAATATATTTAGATAATATAGCTATGATGTCATGTAATCCATCAATTGGTGGTCCTGGAAAATCTCATTTAGTTGCAGAAATAGATCTTTTAGGTGGAGAAATAGGAAGACATACAGATAAGTATAATTTACAATTAAAACACCTTAATACTAGTAAAGGACCTGCCGCGAGGATAACAAGAGGTCAAGCAGATAAATACTGGTATAGGGTAAAAATGAAAGAAATAGTTGAAAATCAAGAAAATATTGATTGTATACAAGAAATTATAGATGAGTTAATAGTTGAAAATGGGGTATGTGTTGGTGTAAAATCTTCATTAGGTATAGAGTATAGGTCTAAAGTAGTTGTATTATGTACTGGTACTTTTTTAAAGGGAAGAATAGTAATAGGAGATACAAAATATCCAGCAGGTAGACAAGGAGAAATGAGTGCTGAAAATCTCTCAGATAGCTTATTAAAACACGGTATAATACTTGATAGGTATCAAACAGCTACACCGCCAAGAGTAGATAAGAGAACTGTAGATTTTAGTAAGATGAGGGAACTTTATGGAGAAGATAAACCTAGATATTTTTCTATATTTACAGAAAAAGAATATAATCAAAATACACCAACTTGGCTTACATTTACTACAGAAAAAACAGTAGAAGTAGCAAAAAATCTATTAAAATATTCACCAATTGTTACTGGTATTATTGAAACTCATGGTCCTAGACACTGTCCATCATTAGATAGAAAAGTTCTAAATTTTCCAGATAAAACAGATCATCAAATATTTTTGGAACAAGAAACAATAGAAAGTAATGAATTATATGTTAATGGATTAACTACAGCTATGCCACCATTTGCACAAGAAAAGATGATGAGAACAATAGCAGGCTTGGAAAATGCTAAGATTATGAGGTATGGATATGCTGTAGAATATGATTATGCTCCAGCATCACAGTTATATCCAAGTTTAGAAAGTAAAAAAGTAAAAAATCTTTATTTTGGTGGGCAGATAAATGGAACAAGTGGATATGAAGAAGCAGCAGCCCAAGGATTTATGGCTGGGGTAAATGCAGGAAGAAAAGTTCTAGGTAAAGAACCTGTAATAATAGATAGAACAGAAGCTTACTTAGGTGTATTAATAGACGATATTATTCATAAAAAGACACCTGAACCTTATAGAGTCCTACCTTCTAGGGCAGAATATAGATTAACTCTTAGATTTGATAATGCTTTTATTAGATTATTGGATAAAACAGAGGAAATAGGTTTAATTAGCGAAGAAAAACTAAATATACTTAGGGAGTCTAAAAAGATTATTGAAGTAGAAGTAGAAAGATTAAAAGATATAAAAGTATCTATGAATGAAGCAAATAAAATACTTGAAGAAATAGGATCAAAGCAGGTATTTGCAAAGGGTATAAGTGCTCATGAATTGCTAAAAGTCAAAGAAGTTTCCTATAATCATTTAGCTAAAATCACAGAAATAGGAAA
>CAZFBB010000233.1:0-3126 GCA_964517235.1 uncultured Fusobacteriaceae bacterium | reverse complement strand
TTGAAAATACTTGATTTAAGAGAAGAAGGAATGAAAAGACAATAAATCCTAGATATTTTCATAAAAAAAGTAGCCTAAATTAATAGGCTAGCTTAAATTCGACCAAAAACGCACAAGTCGGGTTAATTAAAAAAATATCTAATTTTTACTCCTGAGTAGTTACAAAATATTTTAAATACAAATAAAAATGGAATACCAAAAATTTGTTTCCCTAAAAATATCAACTTTATTAACATAACAAAATAAATAAATATAGTAGTTTATCTAATTAATAACAAAACGCCTAAAATATTAGATTAGAGGAGAATATTTAAATATTTTGAAGATATTTATAACTATTGCATTTAATTTAACTATCCAAACCAAAAAAAACCTTCTTTAAGTATTACTCCAAGAAGGTTTTATCATAAATTCAAATCTTAACTTGATAATTATATGAAAGTTAATTAAATGAATTTTCTTATTCTAAAAACTTATCAATCTACCTAAGCAATCTAGTTTATTCTAAAATTTGAAAAATTCAAAATTCACCATTATAAAAAAAAATACTTCTATATACCTTTAAAATACTATACATATTTTTATTTCTGTAACATTTCTAATTTAATCTTTTTAATAATTTTTCTATTTTATCATTTATTTCTTCTATTTCTTTTGCTATTTTTTCTTGTTTTGATTCTTCTATATTACCAAAACCAGTTTTTATCATTTTTCTAAAATTTCTTACATTAGAATCAAAAATAGAAATATCTACCTTTAATGTATCTAATATGTTTTCTGATGGTGATACTTTAGAAATAATCAAATTATTACTTCTACTTTTCTCTTCTTTAAACTCCTTTAAATTTTTAATTTTACCATCTAACACTTTTCTTCTTAAATCTTCATCACAATTAGGAGAGGTTATTTCATAAGATAAAGTAAGTGGTAAAGATTCTATCAATTCTTTATTGTGCAAATTTTGCACTATATAATTATGTCTATTTATCAAATTATACACAGACCTTTTGGCATAACCCAAAGCTGTAAACCATTTTTCAAAAATTCCATTTTTATTGTTAGCTAATTTTTCTTGAGTTTCAGAAAATATTTGTCCTAAATCTCCATAAGCTTTTGCCATAGTTCCATGAAGTTTTATCGTTTGATTTTTTAAGTAATTTATTGTTCCTTCTTCTACTTCAAATGAAAAATCAACTTGAGCTAAAACTGTTTCTTTATTTATTTTAAATTCTTCTTTTTTTCCTACTACTCCTAGGTTATCTGCATTATCCATATTATTTAAACTTAGATTACCTAGTAAAGACGGTTTTTTATTTACCATTAAAATCCTCCATTAATAAGTTCTTCTGCCAGCTCCATATAGTCTTCTGCTGTTTTTGATTTTGAATTATAATCAAAAATATTTTGATTATGAGCTTGTGATTTTGAAATATCTGCATCAGTTCTAACAACCGTATTCAATAGAGTATTTTGTACTTGTTTTTTTATTTCTGCATGATATTCTAATGCATATTTAAACCTTTTGTCATACTTATTAATAAAAAACCTAAGATTCAACTTATTATTAACTTGTTTTATTTCTTTAATAGTTTCAAATAAACTAGTAAGCCCCTTTATAGAAAATCTCTCTAATAACACTGGAGCAAGAGCTAAGTCACTTGCTACAAGAGCATTAATAGGTAATAAACCTAAACTAGGAGGACAATCTATTAGGCAATAATCATATATTCCCTTAGCATTCTCTAATCTATTTTTTAATATAAATTCTCTCGAAAATTTATTAAACAAAGAAATTTCTGCATCTGCAAGAGAAATATCTGCTGGAACTAAATCATAATATTCTGTTTTTAATAAAACTTCCGATAGATTTTTTTCTAATAAAAGCTCTTTTGTTGTTAATTCCTGTTCTTCCAATATATTCGAATAATCTGTAGTATCACCTTGTGGGTCACAATCTATTACTAACACTTTTTTTTCTAATTTACTAAAAGCTGTAGCTAAATTCACCGTACCAGAACTTTTTCCAACTCCACCCTTTTGATTAATAAGCGAGATAACTTTCATAGTCCCTCCTAAATTTATTATTGTATTCTGTATAACATATTAACATTTTTTAGTAAGAAAATAAAGTACTGTGTTAATATAAATTAAATTCTTTTTAAATTTTTTTACAAGGAATTTTTTAAATAAAGTAAATAATTATAAAATTTAATATAGCTATTCTAAAATTTTGCTTTCACTAGCTTCCTTCTAAAAAAAAGAGTTAAATATATTTCTCACATTTTTCTTTATTAAAAAAATATTCATAATCTAATAGTTACAATTAATTAATATCTTTAAATTCTATCCTACCAATTTTTTCTTCTTCATTAAAGGTAACTTTAATATAATCATCTTCATATTCTCTAATTATAGAAAACACTGTCAAAAAATCTTGAGGATTAATCTCAATCCCTTTCTCTCTAAAAACTCTTAGAACTTCTAAAGAAAAAGAAGATAGTGAAGGATATTTGTCACTTATTACATTAAAATTATCTTCTGATTTCATATTGATTTCTAAACTATCCTGTAATTTACTTTCTTCTAAATAAAATCCATAAACTTTTAATAAGTATTGCTTTTTTATAGAAGGATTTGAAAATATTTTTTTATTTGTACTAGTATTAGTTAACTCTGATTCTAACAAAAAAGTCTTGTAGGCCTTTTCTTCCAATTTTAATTGTATTTCTTGCGAAAGGTTTAAGTAATCCTCTATTAAATGAATATTTTCATTTGATGTAACTTTTGTTTCTAATATTTCTTTTTCCTTTTTTTCTTTTTCTTCTTTTTCCTTTAATACTAAATTTTTATATTTTTTCTTTTCTATATAATCTTCAGCCCAATTATTTTCTAATGCATCCTTAAAATATTTTAAATAAGCTTTTTTACAGTAAATAGAAGTATACTCTGCTGTATACTTTACAAAATCGTAATCATAATTTTTTAAAGCTTCTGTTATAGTATTTGGCAAAGTTTTATACTTTCTGGCACTTGGAGGGAAAAGACTAAAAATCTCTTGAAACTCCTCACTTAAACTAGTTCTTGTTTCAGTTAGAGCAATATGTAAGTCATAATCAAAAGAAGTTT
>CAZFBB010000232.1:0-3150 GCA_964517235.1 uncultured Fusobacteriaceae bacterium | reverse complement strand
CCTCTATTTAAAGTTTTTCTTCCATTAATATGGTCAGCTACATTTCTTGCTTGTTTTTGGGCAGGTCCAGCTAATGGAAGTTTCATAACAGTGTTATTTAGACTATTTGTTACTTCAATAGCGTCTCCTATTGCATAAATATCTTTATCATTTGTTAAATGATTAATATCAACTTTTATATTTCCACTTTGACCCAATTCAATATTAGCTTTTTCTGCTAGATTTATTTCTGCTTTTACACCTATTGCTAATACAACTATATTGGTATCAATAGTTTTGTTACTTTCCAAAACTATTTTTTCCTCATCAAATTCAATTACTTTATCACCAACAATCAAGTCTATTCCTTTATCAATTAATTCCTTATGTAAAATCTGAACCATATCATAATCAAATTGACCTAAAATTTGATTTGAAGCTTCAATTAAGCTAACTTGATATCCAGCTTCTCTAAGATTTTCAGCTGCTTCTACCCCTATAAATCCACCACCTATTACAGATATTTTTGGATTATCAAAGGTTTTTATTGATTGATTTAGTTTGTCTATATCTACAACATTTCTAATAGTATAAATTTTAGCTTTTTCAATTCCTTTTATAGGAGGAACTATAGGTTTAGCTCCTGGACTAAGGATGAGTTTATCATAACTTTCTCTATATATCTCTTGGCTATCCAATTTTTTTACTATTACTTCTTTATTTTTTCTATCTATCTCTATTACTTCACTCATAGTCCTTGCATCAATATTATATGATTTATCAAATTTTTCAGGAGACATAAGAACTAACTTCTCTGCTGTTGGTACTATACCACTTAGATGATATGGCAGGGAACAATTTGAAAAACTTACATGAGGTCCTTTCTCAAACATAATTATTTCATCATCTTCACTTAATCTTCTTAATCTTGCTGCTGCAGAAGCACCACCAGCTACTCCTCCAACTATTAATATTTTCTTTTTCATATTTCCTCCTAATATAGTAAACTTTCCCTTTTATATTATAGTAATGACATTATTCCACCTTGTACATTATATATATTTTCAAATCCCATATTTTTCATTATTCCACAAGCTCTATGGCTACGACCACCGCTTGCACAATATAGTATATAAGTTTTTTTCTTATCTAATTTTTCTATTTGAGAACTAAAGGTATTTGATGAAACATCAATATTTTTGGCTCCATTTATCTTACCACTAGCTACTTCCATAGCACTTCTAACATCGATTAATACTGTATTTTTATCTCTTTTAATCATATCTTTAGCTTCTTGCCCACTTAAACTTTTTATATTATTGCCAAATAAAAATCCAAACATAACATCACACCTTTCTTAAATTTCATACTTTTCATACAAAAAGATTATCATATTATAAACATGTTGTCAAGAACTATATTAGAAAAATCTAATATACTTATTAGAGATGCTATATACATCTAATAGGAACAAGGGTATAAGTAGTTGGAAAAGTTAAGAAATTGGAAGAAATATTAGGAGTAATATTAGAATTTTAGAAAAAATTAAAAGGACAAAAAAAGAATTCTAAATAGAATTCTTATGTATTTAGCTAGGCAATTTAAGTAAAATTTGAAAGACTCTTACCATTTTAAATTATATATATTTTTACTTGTTAATTTAATAATATTAAATAAAAGTTATTTTTTAAATTATTTATCTTAATCTATTTTTCTTCTAATTCTTCTACCTTCCAATTTTTTATATTTCCATATTCATCATAATAAAAATCAAACTTTAGTTTTTTATTTGATGTTAAAATTTCTCTCATAAATATAGGAATGTTACTTACAACTCCTTTGTTTTTCTCATCCAATACCCATTGGATAGGTAACCAATCTAATAAACCTTCTTCTCTTCTTTGAGGAGAAATTAAACTTTCATTACTCCTTCCAGTAAAAACATATAAAGCACCTGAAAAGTCTTTAGAATGCCAGTGAACTTCACCGTGAAAAGTAGTTTCTATCATCTCTAAACCACTTTCTTCTAAAACTTCTCTTTTAACTGAAGTAAACTTTTCTTCTCCCTCTTCAATCTTACCTCCAAGCCCATTCCACAAACCCATATTTGGGCTTTTAATTCTATTTAACATGAGATATTTATCATTTTCTTCTATAAAACATAATGTGTATTTTACTTCCATATTCCCTCCTTATACCTTGATAACAAAGTATAACACATCTTATGTAAATAAATAAAGAATTTGCTAGGTAATTTTTAAATTATATTAAGGAATAATTAGTATATTTATTAAATTAAGCATAAAAAAATTACAATACATAAAATTAATGATTTTTTTGTAACAAGTCAAAGAACTTTAATGTTTTAATATATTTTATCAAGATTTTTAAACAAAACTTTTTGTCATTTCCTTTCAATAAGAAAGGATATATACTTACACTGATTGGAACTTGATTAAGTTTTTTGATGATTTAATAATTTAAGACTTTTGCAAAATTGATTTTACTAGATTATATAATTGTATATGTGGCTATTATTTAGAATAATAAAATATAAAGGAGGAAATAAATAATGAAAGCATTTGCACATCTACAAAAAATCGGTAAAGCTTTAATGACACCTGTAGCTATTTTGCCAGCAGCAGGGTTTTTATTAGCATTTGGTCAACCTAACGTTTTAGATTCAAAATTAATGGCTCAAGGTGGAGGAATTATTTTTGCAAATTTACCACTTTTATTTGCAGTAGGCTCAGCAATAGGTCTTGCTGGAGGAGATGGAGTTGCGGGATTGGCTTCTATAGTATCCTTGCTTATTATGAATACTGTTATGGGTATTACAACAGATGCAATAGCTCAGATAGAAGCAGGAAATAAGGGGTATACTATGGTTTTAGGTACACCTACTTTACAAACAGGTGTTTTTGGAGGTATTATAGCTGGGGTTATAGGAGCAACTATGTATAAAAAATTCTATAAGATAGAACTACCTGCATATTTAGGATTCTTTGCAGGAAAAAGATTTGTTCCTATAGCTACAGCAGCTCTATCATTTTTAGTTGGATTGGTCTTTCCCTACATATGGCGACCTGTACAGGCAGGATTGGCTAGTTTATCGGTAATTGGAACTAATCCAACAGCATTTTCAACATTTGTATTTGGTTTAATAGAAAG
>CAZFBB010000231.1:0-3257 GCA_964517235.1 uncultured Fusobacteriaceae bacterium | reverse complement strand
TTCCAACTCCTTTTGAAGTAATTCTAATTGAAGTTCTAATTTGTATAGGTTTAGTCTTTCTTTTTCAAAGTTTATATCAGCTTCAAAATAATCTTTATAACTAGCCATTCCCAATTGCCACTCTGCTTTTTTCTTTTCTAATTCATTTTCTTTTATTTTTAACATATTCTTATTCTTTTTAATTTGTAACTTTAGAATGTCAATTTGATTATTTAATCTTTCAATATTAAACAAATAATCTTTTTTTATCTCTCCAATTTTATTTTTCAATATTTTATTCTCTATATTCAAAACTTCCTTATTTTTTTCACTAATTCTCTTGTACCTATTTATCTCTTCCTCTTGATTTATAATTTCTGTTACAAGTTTTTCTTGTTCTTCTATTGCTTCAAGATAGCTTTTAACAACTTCTACCTCTTCAAAACTTTCATAGTATGTTTTTTTTTCATTAGTAACAAGTAATAACTCTATTTCATATCTTTTTTTATCTAACATTAAATTTTCTGAAAAATACCTTATCTCTTCCAATTCTATTTCTGAAAAACTTTCTTTATTTTCTTCTACTTTTTCAGTATATTCATTATAAAATTTATACTTTTCCTCTAAAGATTCAATATATTTTAGCAACTCTTTTTCCTTATAATCTAACCTTAGCTTTTCTAAGTTAAATATATAATTTTGGTAGATATATTGAGTAGAAGCTTCTATTATTTCCCTAGCATATACAAGATTTTTACTTCTATTTTTTTCAAAGGTTTCTTCTTGGTATATTTCTTTATTAACTTTACTTTTTAACAAATCTAATCTTGCATTTTCTAAATCTATATTTTTTCCTTGAATAGAATAAAAAAAGAAAAAATACAGAAAAATAATCAAATATAATTTCATCATTCCTCCCATAAAAAAATCTCCAAATAAACTCTTAAAGCTTATTTGGATTAATTCCCACATATATATCTATTTCCATATTGTTTACATCATCTACTTCTTTTACAAAAACATTGTAAGCATTTGTTATTTGGTGTAATTTATTTTCTGAAATATATCTATTTATTTCTCTATAAGTTTCATTTAATAAGGCCGGATTTCCTTTATGTTTTGTGTACAGTGCATTTGTCAAAAAGAATTCTTCTTTTATTTCATATTTATCACCTTTAATTTTTTGATTAACTGGAAAAAATTGTTCAAAATCTATAAGCATCTCACCATTAATGTTTTCTATTGAATGTGTTGTATTAATTGTAGAACCAATTACTTCAATATTATTTTGTTTGAAATAATTTAATATTTTTTTAACTTCTTCTTCGATTTGATTTTGTTTTAATTTTTTCCTAAATCCAATTAAATTTCTAACTTGATACTCATTCTTAATTACAAACTCCATCGTTTCCTCCTAAATATCTATAAAATCTAATTTTTCCAAAACTATATGCAAGATTTTCTTTCTTCTTGTTATTATCCTTACTTCACTTACCATTCCAGCCATAATCCTTTCTTCTTTTCCTTTTTTACTATATAACTTTTGATTATTCACTTTACCTTGAACTTTATAAGCTAGATTATTATCTTTATAGGTTACATCACTTGATATTTTAATTATCTCAGCTTCTAGCATTCCATATTCTTTATATGGAAAAGCCAATAATCTTAGTTTTGCTTCTTGACCTTCTTTTATTTGACTTATATCTTTATTATCAACATTTATGTCAATTAAAAATTCAGTTCCTTTAGGTATTATTTTTAAAATTTCAGTTCCACTAGGAATATAATCATTTATATTATACCTATTTATTACTTGAACTTCTCCTGTTATAGGGGCAGTTATCTCACTAAATTCAATTTTTTTCTCCAACTCATTCAATTGACTTTCTAGCTGAAGCTTCTCTAATTCAGCTTTATTATATTCACTTTTAATTTGAAAGATAGCTTCACTAAGAAACTTTTCTAAATTTAACTTTGCATAATCTAATTTATCTCTTATTTCAATTATTCTTGTACTTGATACATATTTCAACCCTAGCTTTTTCTCTTTTTCATATTTATCATTTAGTTGCTTATACTCTAATTCTAATTGCTTTTTTTTAGTTGCATAGCTCAAATACCTATTATAAAAAGCTATATTATCTATAGAAAATTTATTTATATCTTCTTTTATGCTTTCTTCTAACCTAAGTAAACTTTCTATTTCTCCTAATTTTTCATTCAATGTAGATTGAAGAAAAACTTTCTGTGTTTGCAAAGACTGATTATCAATTTTATAGAGTATTTCTCCTTTTTTTACTTCTCTTCCTTCTGCATAATTTTTCTCTATCAACTTTCCACCATTTATATTTTTAATTATACTAATATTTTTATTTGGTCTTATGACTCCATTTGATTTAACTACAACATCTATTTCACTTACACTCATCCAAGCTAAAAAACTAAAAAAAAGAAAAAACACTATATAAATAAATATAACCATAAAATTAGGAACTTTTCTCTCCAGAAATTCTCTTGTATTACTCAAATCATTTAAATTGAACATGTATTCATTCACAGTAAAATCTCCTTAATTACTCTTAAAATATGAAGTACCCTTTAATTTTTCAATATTATTCTTTTACACTACATACCATATAAGGTTAAAACACTATTTTTTCTAGCTTAATAAAGCAATTAACAATTTTATTTTTAATAATATATCCGTTCCCTAGTAGCTTGGCACCTTTATTTAAAAAGGCCTCTTGTTTTTATCAAATCTTTCAACTCTGATGAATCTCTTTTTCTCTTTTATTTTCTAAGTTATCTTTTATTTTCTCTATAATTTCAATTACTTTAATATCCTCAAATTTTTTCTTCATTTTTTTTCCTTCATTTACATAAAAAACTACCTGTATCTTATTTTTTATTTTTTTATACTTTATTTCATTTATTTCTTTCCAAAGTATTACAGTTTTATTAAACTTGTAAAGTCCCTTATCAACCAAAAAAAAAGACTTATTTATATAAATTTCAATATAAACCAAACATAGAAATAAAACTATTGTTGCTGTCAGATGATAAGTCCTTTCAAAATTTGAAATTCCAAACAAAATTAAAGTTATCCTAAAAAACTCTAGCCAACTAACGCTAAATTTACTTTCTCTATTTACCTTCCTTATTTTTTCGCTTTCACTTCGTTCTAAATATTTTTTCATATTGATAATCTTACCAACTCTTAGGAAAAAAACTATTATAATTAACACATTCAAAACTATCATTCTTGCTTTCCTCCA
>CAZFBB010000230.1:0-3282 GCA_964517235.1 uncultured Fusobacteriaceae bacterium | reverse complement strand
GTTACCGATTCTGAAGTAAAAAATACTCTTCCTTTTTCTATCATTATTTTCTCCTTTCAATAATAAGGTATACAAAAATTTAAAATTCTTTCTACTCTTTTATTTATTTCAATTTCTAATTTAACAAAATAAAAAATCCTCTTTTCAGACGAAAAGAGGCTCAAATTCTATATTACCTCATCTTCGCGTAAGCTCTGGATTTAGCACCACACCATTGGCAGGTTGCTGAAATATCATAGGGCCAGTCCCTCAATTTCTCTTCATGAGCATTATTTAATTTCAGTCTATTATACAAATTTCTACACAATTTGTCAAGTATTTCCTCTTAACTCTCTAAATTTTTATCAAAAATATCTAAATAATTTGTAAAAATACCATCTACACAATATTTTCTTAGCCTTTCTCCTTCTAATCTTTCATTAACAGTAAATAAATAGACTTTATACCCTTTTGCTTTTATTCTTTCCACTTCTACTTTATCAACAAGAGCTTTCCAAAGATTTATACTATAAGCTTTTAACTTTAAATTTTCTACACAATTTATATAATCTTTTTTTTCTTCAAATAAAACTGCTAACTTCAAATTATTATTTTTACTGTAAACTTCTTCTAATAAACTATGGTCAAAACTTGATATTAAAACCTTTTTCTCTATTCCGAATTTTTCAACTGATTTTAATACTTTATCAACTAAAGACCTTTTTTCATTTTCATCCCTTTTTAATTCAAGATTTATCAACTCTGCTCCTTTTACTACTTCCAAAACTTCATTTAAAGTGGGAATTTTTTCGTTTTCATATTCTTTTCCATACCAACTTCCACTATCTAGTCTTTTTAATTCATCCAGAGTTTTTTCCCTTAAATATCCTTGTCCATCAGTACATCTTTCTAGAGTATAATCGTGAAAAACAACAACTTCTTCATCTCTCGTAAGTTGTAAATCAAATTCATAAGCTTTTGCTCCCATTTGAAAAGCTTTCTTAAATGATACTATTGTATTTTCTGGAGCATAGCCTGAAGCTCCTCTATGTGCTATAAGTAACATAAATCCCTCCTTATTCTTAGGTAGAGTATACTCTTCAGCCTTAAAAAAAGATATATCATAAAATATATCCTTCTCATTAAACTTATATATTTAACTTATTCTTTATTTTTTCAGTTTTTTTAGAACCTCATTTTAAATGGTTGTATAATGTTTGGTGTTGGTAATGAATTAATATTAATTTTTTCAAAAAAAAGTGAAACAAATAGATTTTCCTTGTATAATTAAGTCGCTTAACAAAACATAAAGGATGTGGTCTATTTGTCTCATAACTATTTTATCAGAATTTTACTTAATATCAAAGATAAAAATATTTCCTTTGAAAAAAACTTTATCTCTGATAAAATTATCAAAAAAATTAATTCAAAAATTTTTCACCCTAAACTTACATATAAACCTGAATATTGCCCTTGTTGTTGTAATAAAGAAGAACCTATTATTAAATATTTATTTAATAAACCTTCATTAATTACTTTCCCTAAAGTTTCTAATTTCAATACATATATGTCCCTTAAAAAACAGAGATTTTTATGTAAAAAATGTAATTCTACCTTTATTGCTACTTTTATTTTTGTTCAGGAGAACTATTACATCTCTAAAGGTACTAAACTTGCTATTGCATTAGAAGCCAAAGAGAAAGTTTCTGAAAAAAATATAGCTAAAGGTTTTAATCTTTCTCCTTCTACTTTCAGTAGATTTATTAATTCTCATTTTAGTGATTATACTCCAAATAAAAACTTCCTTCCTAAAGTTCTTTCTTTGATGAGTTTAAATCTGTTAAAACCTCTGAGGTTACTATGTCTTTTATCATGTGTAATGATGAAAATTATAAAATTGTTGATATTGTCGAAGATAGAAAGTTAAATAATTTTATTAATTATTTTTCTAGATATACTATTGAAGCACGAAATAATGTAGAACATATCCTTATTGATATGTATTCTCCTTACATTTCATTAATTAAAGAGATATTTCCAAAGGCTAAAATATCTATGGATAGATTCCATCTTGTTCAACTTATTAATAGGGCTTTTAATAAGAATTATGAAGGCTTATTCCTATAGAGATAAGCCTCTATACAACAAAATTAAAAACAACTGGAAACTTTTATTAAAGAAGTGTACAAAACTTTCATATGAAAAGAGGTATAACAGAAATTTTAAGCAATATATATCAGAACATGAAATCATTGATTATTTATTAAAAAAAGATGAGGAACTTTCTATAGCTTATCATATTTATCAAGATTTCCTCTACGCTATAAATAAAAGGGATTTCAAGTTGTTTAGTAGTTTAATAGAAAAGCATCAAAAAGTAGAGAACAAACATATGAAAACTAGCACTAACACTTTTAAAAAATATTTGGAATATATTAGAAATAGCTTAAGTTATAGGTACTCAAATGGTTCTTTAGAGGGAATTAACAATAAAATTAAAGTTATTAAAAGAGTATCTTTTGGATATAGAAGCTTTTTAAATCTTAGAAGAAGAATTTTTATTTCTTGCAATTTAATTAACATAAGAGAAACTTTGGGAGCATAATTCTACCAAAGTCTCTTAGGCATATTTATTTGTTTAAAATTTTTACCAACACCACTTGACAAAGAACCTAATTGTTTTGCTAACAATAGCAAAACAAATTAAATAATCTTAAATAAAAGATAATTATTTCCCCATAAAAACTCAGAAAACAACTATCTTTATTCATTTTTTCGAAATATATTGGCAAATATCATCTCATTTTTTTTTGAAAAATTTCCACAATTTATTTGAACTTAACCCAATGCCTAAAATAAATTCAATAAAAATAATAAGCATTCCATAAGTAATAAAAAGAAATATAACCTTAACTTTATGCAATATATTCATCTTCTAAACTCTTCTTATTATATTTATTCAATAATTTCTTTGTTTCTTTTGTAATAATAAAACGTTTCAGCGTATACCATGCCAATCCACCATTTACTTTAACCATTTCTTTTTCTATTAATTCTTTCATTTTAAACCCTCCTTTTTACTTTAGTTAAATAATTCTACTTTGTAAAACTTCCATTGTCAAATAATCAAACTCTAATATATACCATTAAATTGAATTTAAACAAATTTATATCTCCTCTAACTTTATTCTATAAATCGTAGTTACAAAAAAAAGACAGAGTAAAACTCTGTCTGTAAATACAAAAACATATTATCTTTTTGAGAATTGAGGAGATCTTCTTGCTTTTTTCTTCCCGTATTTC
>CAZFBB010000229.1:0-3294 GCA_964517235.1 uncultured Fusobacteriaceae bacterium | reverse complement strand
TTGAAGAGGCACTTTATAATCTTCAAGAAACTACTTATAGAGTGAGAATTAAAAATCAAAAAAGAGCTGGTAATATAATAAGAGAAGTGTATGAGAAACCATTAAATCTTATTAGATATAAAAAAATAAGAGAGAAAAACCAAAATGGTGGTAAAGAAAAAGTTAGTTATATAGTTGAATTAGATAGTAGGATAATTGATGAATTAAAAATTAAACATTATTCAATATTTGATAAAGAACTTTTAACAGATCTTAGAAAAAAGAATAAAATGTCTGAAAGAATTTTTCAGTTCATTAGCATGAAGAGATTCACAAGTACATACGGAATTTTTAGAATAGAAACATTAGCTTCGATAATTCCTTTGAATATCTATGCAACAATTAGAAAAAAGAGTAAACTTGGAGAAGAAAAAGAATATAGGGTAAGTAAGAAAAAAAGTGTATTGAAAAAATTAAAAAAAGCTTTTGATGATTTGCTAGAATTGGGATATTTATCTAATTATGAAGTTTTAGAATTAAAAGAAGAAAAATCCTATAAGATAAAATATGAATTTAATTTAGAAAAGGATAATACTCTTCATAGATCTAGCTATTTGGGATATAATATTGGTTTGGAAGAAAAAAAGATATTTGAAGAGAAGAAAGAAGAAATTGAAATTATAGATGATGCCATGAAATGTGATTTGGATATATTAATAACTAAGTGGACCAAAAAATTTTTACTTTCTAAAGAAGATGTTCATGATATTAAGGTTATTGTTGAGGATTTAATAAGTGAATTTGGTAAAAATAAAGTTTTAGAAGAATTAAATAAATATACTACAGATGATATAATGAACTTAGAAGGGAAACTTCGAGAATATTTTGTTAATAAACCACATGAAGAAGCAGAAGTGATAGAAATAGAAATTCCAGAAAACGAATTAGAAGTTTTTAGGAATTTATATGAAAGTTTTTCGATGGAAAAAAGAAAAGAAATAGAGGAAAAAGCTTTAAAAATTTATAAAGAAGAAATAGGTCAAAATAAAATAAATATATTTGATATAAATAATTATGAAAAAGAAAATATAAAGCTATTATATATAAGAAAAGCTATCAAAGAAGTAATTGGAATTTAATAATCAGGGGTAATGCCCTTGATTTTTTTTATTTTAATAATTATACTCATATTGAAAGTAATAAGTTTAAATGGAGGGGACTATGAAAGTTTTAACTTTTTCAAATCAAAAAGGTGGAGTAGGAAAAACAACTACAGTTCAAAACTTAGGTAAGGGTTTGGCTAAGATGGGAAAAAAAGTTTTATTAGTTGACATGGATGCACAAGGAAACTTGACAGATAGTTATGGAATTGAAAGTCATAACTTAGATAAAACTATATATCATGTTTTAAAAGGAAAGAGTAAGATAATGGATGTTATAAAAGAAAGTCAAGGGTTAAGCATAGTTCCTTCAAATTTGGAATTGAGTGGAGCAGATTTAGAATTATCTAGTGTTCCTGGAAGAGAATTTTTATTAAGAGATGCTTTGGAAGAACATAAAGAATATGACTATGTTTTGATTGATTGTCCACCTAATTTAAGTATAATGACGTTGAATGCATTAAGTGCATCTGACAGGGTATATATACCTTTGCAAACAGAGTATTATTCAATAAAAGGAATGTCTCAACTATTAGATTCTATTAAATTGGTAAAAAAAAGAATTAATCCTAAATTAGAATTAGGAGGTGTTATATGTACCATGTATGATAGTAGAAGAAATTTAAATAAAGAAGTTAAAGACATTATTGAAGATTATTTTGAAGGTAAAGTTTTGGATACGTATATTAGAGAAAATATTGCTTTAGCAGAAGCGCCAAGTAAATCGATGTCGATATTTGATTATAAACCTAATTCTAATGGTGCAGAGGATTATATGAATTTAACTAAAGAAATACTAGAGAGGGAGGAATAATATGGCAATTATAGATAAAAATCCTTTTAGAGAAAAGGAACTATCATGGATAGATAAAACAAAAGAAAAAGAAGTAATAGAAATTGGTAATGAATCTGAAATATTAATAATAGATAATAAAGAATTTGATTATAGTTTTATGGATGAAGATACAAAGTCATATTTAAAAGATCAAGAATTGGCAATGCACTTGACTATGACAAAAGCATATACAAAATTAGGTGAAATATTATATAAAACTCAAGAAACTTTGGCTGTTAGAGGATATGGATGTTTTTTAGAATGGATAAATTCACTGGGGTTCAAGAAGACTAAAGCATATACATTGATAGATAGATACAAATTAATATTAGAATTCCAAAATTCGGAAAAAGAAGAAATAATAGAAAATTTACCAATATCTTTAGCCTATGAAATTTCGAAAAAAAGTGTAAATGAAGAATTGAAAGAAATGGTATTAAGTGGAGATATTAAAACGTTGAAGGAATATAGAGAGTATAGAGATATTTGTAAAGAAAAAAAAATTAACAAAAAAGAAGAACCAAAAGAAAAAATAATTTTAGAATTAGCTCATTTTATAAGTAAACATAGAAGTTTTGACGAAAAATCAGATTATGAATTAGCTATATTAATAATAAAAGAATTTAAAATAAAAGGAAGAAGTTAATCTTCTTTTCAGGTTGAAGACAAACAACTAGTTTTTGTGAAAAAACATCATTACTTTTTTCTTGATAGAAAAGTAATACAACGTTTTAAGGAGTTCAAATAGTTGAAATTATTAACGTTTCTTTAGTTAGCTTAATCGAAATTTCTTATATAAGTACACCTAAAATCAAAGACAAATAAAACTTTTTTTTAATAAAATTTTATTTGTCTTTAGTCTCAAAGGAAGAAGTTAATATTTCTTTTCTATTTTATTACTAATAATATTAAAATTTGAATGAGAATTTATATTTATATTTTCGTAAACCCAGAAATATGTAGAAGGGTTAGTTTCGTAGTTTACAGTATTTATTTCTTTATATTTCCAAGAAATTTTATAACTTCTACCTTCTATTTCATATTCCCTCCCATTTTTAATATACTTTTTATTTAAATAAACATCTGAGATGTGATTATTCCAACTAAATTTGACTGTAAATTTCTCTTTTTTATCTAAAGACATATTGGAACAAGAAGCAAAGAATATAGAAAATAAAAAAATTAAAAAGAGATTTTTTTTCATATTTCCTCCTAAATTTTATCTAATAGTAAATCCTTGTTTACTATTTTAAAACTTTTATTATTTATTCTTTCTAAAAAGCCCTCTTCTACCCAAGAAACAATAACCCTAGATAAAGA
>CAZFBB010000228.1:0-3326 GCA_964517235.1 uncultured Fusobacteriaceae bacterium | reverse complement strand
TTATTGAATTCTTTAGTAACAGTCCTAAGAGCCAAAAGAGTAAATGGCTTAAAGACACTGAGTCAATTAACTCAATATTGCAAATAGGCGATGATATAAAACATACTATTGAAGATAATGTTTGTCAACTACATCTTAGCTTTAACGGAGATGTTAAAAACTTAGCTGTAGATATAACTAAAGATTAAAGTTTCTATTTAACATAGAATAAAATATAAAACATAGGAGGAGTGAATAATGGGTTTTAGATTAACTGTTGAAGGAGCAAATGAAAGTATTACTTTAGGAAGCGACAATATTCAAGGAGTTAAGTATATGTCTGATACACCTAACGATAGTAATGCAAGAGCTACAGATTTAGGAATCACATTAGAAGTAAGCGGAAAAATTATAACAGCAGTAGATGGTGAAGAAGCAGATCACACTATGAAACTTGCTACATGGTCATTAGTATCAGCTGAAAAAGCTGATGCATACAGAAATGTTACTTTAGAAGTAATAGCTGCTGATCAAGTAGTTAGGAAAGTAACTTTCCCAAATGCTTTTGTTGTTGATTACTCAGAAGATTTTGGAGATAATCAAGGAACAGGTACATACTCTCTAATAGTTAAACAAAAGAAAGAAAAAACTGAATTTGTAACTATCGAAGGTGGATACGCTGCAGAAGAGTAAAAAGTAAAGGGGCTATAGCCCCTTTATTAAAGTAAATAAGAAGGAGTATATAAAGAAAATTTATATATTCCTTATTATTTATTTATGGTTAGTATAATTTTAATGGATATTCTTATTATTATTTTATAAATAGATAAATAAAATGATTTATAAAATCATTTTAGGTTCAGGAGGAATAGATAGTTTTTGAAAAAACATCATTATTTTTGTCTTGATACAAAAGTAATATAACGTCTTGAGGACATAACTGAATTTACGTCGGATAAATCCTTCCTTATTTAGTAAAAATCAAGTACTTATATAAGAAATAAAAAACCTTTTTTTTGGAGGAGAAAATTGATTGAGAATAAATTGCCTATATTTGAAAAGGGGCAGATTATAGATAAAGAAATGTTAGATTTATTAAGGGATAACCCTTTAGATTTAATAAATCTTAGTTATTATAATCTAGTTGATGGGATAATTCAAGGGTGTAATGTATGGTCAGAAGGAGATTTTATTTGTGTAGGGAAAGGGATAATTAAGTATGAAAATATGATATTTAGAATTAGGGAAAATCAAAAAATAAATATCCCACAGGAGAGTGGAGATTATTACTTGAAATTAAAGTTTGTCAAAAAGGGTATTGTAAATAAAAAACACCTTGTTAGTATAGATATAATATTGGATGAAAGAGAAGTAGAGGGAGATGAGATGTATCTATCTTCTTTTAGAAAACAAGAAGGAACCTATATAAGATATGCTCGTGAATCCTTTAAAGATTTTGGTGATGATTATAATATGTTAAATATTGTAAAAAGTAAATTTGCATGTGAGCATAAAGAAGGAACTTTATCCCCTGAAATATTAAAAGCTTTTGCAAGGGAAGTTTTATGTAAAAAAAATCTTGAAAATATTGACACATCTTTTGCAATGCTTTCACTAAATACAAAAATGAAAAGAGAAGTAATATTAAATTATATATCATGTAAAAACGGAAGTGTCTATAAAGAGTTAGACAATAATAATTTGTATAATGAACTTTATAGAATATTAGAAGGTTTAGGAAGTAATAGGGTAAAACAAGAAAAAGTATTTAAAAGGGCTCCAAGAATGCTCATAGATTAGGAGGAAGATGTGAAAGATTTGTATAAACTACTTGGAATTAGTAGAGAGGCTAACAAAGCAGAGATAAAAAAAGCTTATAGGGCTTTGGCAAAAAAATATCATCCAGATAGAAATAGTGGAGATGAAGAAGCAGAGAAAAAATTTATAGAAGTTAATAAAGCTTATGAAATCTTATCTGATGAAAAACTAAAAAAAGAATATGATGAAAAATTACTAAGTGGAACTAGTGAGAGCAAAAAAGTAAAGAAAGAAACATTTAAAAATACAGGTAATTTTAAATTTGATCCTAGCAACTTTGGAAATATGTTTGATTCTTTTTTCAATCCTGAAGTTGATGAAAAGGCCAGTGATAACAAAGTAAAGAAAAAAGTAGATAATATGTTTAACAGTTATTTTATGGGAGGAAAAAAATGAGTTTTTTGAATGAATTAAAACTTAAAATGGAACTTAGAAAATACACAAAAGATGATAAAAGCGGAGTTTGGATAGAAAAGAAAAAAGGCAAGAATAACAAAAGAATATTAGTTTGGTTAATAGTTTCTATAGGGATTTATACAGTATTAAGAACTATGAAATATAGTCAAATTTCTTATATAATTAGTACATTTATCTTTTTTGGTGGAATAGTATTTGAAATTATGGAGAATAATAAAAAGTTAAAAGAAGAGATAAAACAAATGAGTAAAGAGCAAGACTATATGGAAAGTAAAGTTGTTCATCAAGTACAAGCTCAAGAAGTTATTAATAAGCAAAATATAAAACATATAATTTTGAAAGATGATGAAGGGTATGATGTGAAAACATGGAAAATGGATCATTTGACTTGTTTAGTAATAGGAAAAGATAATCCAAGAAATCATGTTGAAATAGATTTATCAAAATCGACATATTCATCACTTATAAGTAGAGAACATGGAATACTTAATAAAGTTGATGATGGTTGGTATTTTGAAGATTTGGGGTCAATGAATGGGAGTGGAGTAGAAAAAAAAGATAGTGGTAGAAAAATGAAGGTAAGACAAGGTGTCCCTGTGAAGGTTGAAAGTGGTGACACAATACATATATCAAATACAAAACTACTACTATCGTAAATGGGGGTTAATGGTGGAAAGGTTAGAGTTAAAATTGGTACTAGTTTTGTTGATACTTATAATTTTGAGTTCTTAGGAGATAATTGACACTATCTCTTTATAATGATGAAAAGTTTTTAAAAAAGGAATATAAAAACATAAAAAATATAGCAAGGTAATGAAAATGGGAAGAGGATGAGATGAAAAAAAGAAATAAAGTTATTATTATCATATTGTTTATACTCTTTGTTCTTGTAGAAGGAATAGTGTTTCTTTTAAGAAAGCAAGAAGAAAGAAAAGTAATGGAAGCTCTTGCAAAAGAAATAATAATAGAAAATAACAAAAAACAAAAAGCCCAAATGGGAATAGAATCTTATGAAAAAGGTGATTATAAAGATGCAGAAATAATGCTACATGACAGTCTAGATTGGGATGAATCAGGAAAGGGTTATTACTATTTAGCACATTCTAGGTACA
>CAZFBB010000227.1:0-3342 GCA_964517235.1 uncultured Fusobacteriaceae bacterium | reverse complement strand
TGGACAAAGGAGAAAAGTCTTTCTTTTCTCCTTTTGATGAAAGCTATCTTGTGTTAATCTCGTGGTTAAAGATTTGATTTTACTACCTCAAGACATTGACTATTAGGAGGTTTAAATGAGATTAAAAAAAATAATAGATACAATTTGTACACCAGTTTTAAGTAAATATGGCTTTAACTTTTTAGGAGCTAGATATAAATCTCTTTGGGTTTATCAAAAAATTGAAGGAGAAATAACTAAAGAAATTCAAATTAAAAAACTACCTTGGGGAAAGACCTTAACTTTAGAGTTGGAAGCTTTAAATAGTAAAAATATATCCCCTACAAGTGTTAATTTATCAGATTTAATAAAAGGAAACTCTATACATTTTTGGGACTATGAATCTAAAGAAGATGTAGAAGATATATTGAAAAAACATATGGAAGCTTTTAGAGAGAATGGTGGAGAAAAGCTTCTTGAGCATATGAGTATTCCTGTTGTTAGACCTACTAATGAAATGACTAAAAAATTAATGAAAAAAACTAAAGAAAAAGCTGAGGAATTTTCGCAGAAATATAATTTGTCTTTTGAAATGGATATTAATAATACAAAAAAACTAGAAGAAATTCTTTTAGAAAGAAGAGAACTAACTAATATTGCTATTGACCAAGACTTTCTAATAAGTGCAGCAGCATATTATGGAGAATTGCTTATTCATAGCTTTAGTGGTAAATGGAAATCTGAAAAATATAACGACAATCGTATAAGTTTTTATATAGACAAAGTAGGTTATAAGCCTGATGACAATACCAATTGTCAATGTTATGTTTTAACTGACATATTATTTTTTTATACTAATCCATATTATTTTAGGTATAATTTAGTTGAACCTTTTAAATCTTTTATAAAATATAAGAAAAGAGGATATTTCCCACTAATTGAAGAAGAATTTGACTTTTCAAAATTAGGAAATAAAAAAGCTTATCACATATGCCCAGAAAATATTGGAAGATTTGCTATTTATATTAGAGTATCAGATGATATTGCAGATTTATACAATGAAGATAAAGACATGGATGTATATTCTTATTATTTCTCAGATTGTATCAAGATTAAAATATCTGTTGAAAAGGATATAATCTTAGAAAAAATTCTAATAGAAGACGATCTTTATTTAAAAGGTTATTATACATTTGATGGTCCAAGAAGAAGTATTGGAGTTATTTTGAATAAGTTCTATTTGGAAAATTATCATTTAGGAAAAAGAGCAGATATTGAATTAGAAATGGTAAATATAAATGATAATTTAACAAAATACATAAATGAAAAAACACTTATTATAAGAGCTATTTCAGATGATTAAAAAATAGTTTTCTAAGTTAAATAAGGAATAGATTGGACAAAGGAGAAAAGTCTTTCTTTTCTCCTTTTGATGAAAGCTATCTTGTGTTAATCTCGTGGTTAAAGATTTGATTTTACTACCTCAAGACATTGACTATTAGGAGGTTTAAATGAGATTAAAAAAAATAATAGATACAATTTGTACACCAGTTTTAAGTAAATATGGCTTTAACTTTTTAGGAGCTAGATATAAATCTCTTTGGGTTTATCAAAAAATTGAAGGAGAAATAACTAAAGAAATTCAAATTAAAAAACTACCTTGGGGAAAGACCTTAACTTTAGAGTTGGAAGCTTTAAATAGTAAAAATATATCCCCTACAAGTGTTAATTTATCAGATTTAATAAAAGGAAACTCTATACATTTTTGGGACTATGAATCTAAAGAAGATGTAGAAGATATATTGAAAAAACATATGGAAGCTTTTAGAGAGAATGGTGGAGAAAAGCTTCTTGAGCATATGAGTATTCCTGTTGTTAGACCTACTAATGAAATGACTAAAAAATTAATGAAAAAAACTAAAGAAAAAGCTGAGGAATTTTCGCAGAAATATAATTTGTCTTTTGAAATGGATATTAATAACGTAAAAAAACTAGAAGAAATTCTTTTAAAAAAAAGAGAACTAACTAATATTGCTATTGACCAAGACTTTCTAATAAGTGTAGCAGCATATTATGGAGAATTACTTATTCATAGTTTCAGTGGTAAATGGAAATATGAAAAAGATGGTGATCATGATGTAGAGTTTTACATTAATAAAACAGGATACAAACCCGATGACAACACTAATTGTCAGTGCTATGTTTTAACTAGTATATTCTTTTTTTATACTAATCCATATTATTTTAGGTATAGTTTAGTTAAATCTTTTAAGTCTCATATAGGGTATAAAGAAAGAGAATATTTCCCACTAATTGAAGAAAAATTTGACTTTTCAAAATTGGGGAATAAAAAAACTTATCACATATGTCCAGAAAATATTGGAAGATTTGCTATTTATATTAGAATATCAGATGATATTGCAGATTTATACGATGAAGATAAAGACATGGATATATATTCTTATTATTTCTCAGATTGTATCAAGATTAAAATATCTGTTGAAGAAGATATAATCTTAGAAAAAGTCCTAAAGGAGGAAGATTTTTATTCAGGAGGTTATTATACATTTGATGATCCAAGGAGAAGTATTGGAGTTATTTTGAATAAGTTCTATTTGGAAAATTATCATTTAGGAAAAAGAGCAGATATTGAATTAGAAATGGTAAATATGAATGATAATTTAACAAAATACATAAATGAAAAAACACTTATTATAAGACCTATTTCAGATGATTAGAAAATGGTTTTCTAAGTTAAATAAGGAAATAATAGATTGGAAATGGGAGGAAAGTCTTATGAGAAAGAAAAAGAAATTAATTCTAATTACATTTTTCATTATTATAAGCATTTCTAGTTATATTTTTTATTTATCAAGATATTCTATGAGTACAACATCTATAACTTTGTTGGGAACAAAAGAAAGAAAAAAAGATGTTATAAAAAATATAATCCATGATGAATTTGATTTAACTGTTATTCATCGTAAAGATTATCCGATATTTTTGAAATATTCGGGATTTTACAGATTTAATATAAGTTCAACTAACAGTTCATTAGATATTATCAATAGTAAAAAAGAAACTCTCCAACGTGCAAAAATTCTTTTAGAATTAATTGATAAAAAAGAAGGTAGAACGTTAATTACTTGGGTAAACGAACCTAGTCACAATGAAATTAATATTTATAATTTTATTATTCAAAAAAAATATACTAATAGACAATTAATTTTACGAGTTTGGGTTCTTGAAGAAGATGAAATTTTTAAGAAACACAATGTGAAAACTAAAATAACTTTTAGAGCGACTACGTACATGTAATCTATTAAAAAAAGATTTTGAAAATTATAATGAAAAGAATAGAAA
>CAZFBB010000226.1:0-3344 GCA_964517235.1 uncultured Fusobacteriaceae bacterium | reverse complement strand
AAGACAAGCGATGCAAAATGCTACTGATAATGCAGTAGAAATGATTGCAGACCTTACTCTTTTATATAATAGAGAGAGGCAATCGGCAATTACTCAAGAAATTTCTGAAATTGTTGGAGGAGCAGAAGCACTTAAATAAACTCAAAAATTGTCGTAAAGGAGGACATGGGTTTTGGAAAATAAAGGAACCGTTATACAGGTCATTGGACCGGTAATAGACGTTAAATTTGAAGAAAGACTACCAAATATATACAATGCCCTACACATCCCTCTTGAAAAAGGAAAACTTACGGTAGAAGTACAACAGCATCTTGGGAATAACGTAGTTAGAACAGTTGCTATGGATTCGACTGAAGGACTTCAAAGAGGAGTAGACGCAATAGATACAGGAGCACCTATTTCTATACCTGTTGGTAAGCCTGTATTAGGAAGAATACTTAATGTTTTAGGAGAACCTGTTGATGAAGCTGGTGAAGTTAAAGCTGAAGAGTACGCTCCAATACATAGAGATGCACCTACATTTGAAGATCAAGGAACAGATGTAGAGGTATTTGAAACAGGAATTAAAGTAATTGACCTATTAGCACCGTATATCAAGGGTGGTAAAATAGGATTATTTGGAGGAGCTGGAGTAGGAAAAACAGTTCTTATAATGGAGCTTATTAATAATATAGCTCAAGGTCATGGAGGATTATCAGTATTTGCTGGAGTAGGAGAAAGAACAAGAGAAGGTAGAGACCTTTTTGATGAAATGAATGAATCTGGTGTTATTGATAAAACTGCATTAGTTTATGGTCAGATGAATGAGCCACCTGGAGCAAGACTTAGAGTAGCTCTTACTGGATTAACGGTAGCAGAGCACTTTAGAGATAAAGAAGGACAAGATGTACTTTTCTTTGTTGATAATGTATTTAGATTTACACAAGCAGGTGCAGAAGTATCAGCTTTACTTGGAAGAATGCCATCAGCAGTTGGATATCAACCTAACTTAGCTACAGAAATGGGAGTTTTACAAGAAAGAATAACTTCTACTAAAACAGGATCTATTACATCTGTACAAGCAGTATATGTACCAGCAGATGACCTTACAGATCCGGCACCAGCAACTACATTCTCACATCTAGATGCTAAAACAGTATTGTCTAGAAGAATAGCTTCTTTAGGAATCTACCCAGCAGTAGATCCACTTGATTCTACATCTAGAGCACTTGATCCACAAGTTGTAGGTCACGAGCACTACAATGTAGCAAGGGAAGTACAAGCAGTGTTACAAAGATATAAAGAGCTTCAAGATATTATAGCTATACTAGGTATGGATGAATTATCTGATGAAGATAAAATCTTAGTAAGTAGAGCAAGAAAAATTGAAAGATTCTTCTCTCAACCATTCTCAGTTGCAGAACAGTTTACAGGTATGGAAGGAAAATATGTATCTGTAAAAGAAACAATTAGAGGATTTAAAGAGATATTAGAAGGAAAACATGATGACCTACCAGAAGGAGCATTCCTTTATGTAGGTACTATAGATGAAGCTGTTGCTAAAGCAAGAGCAGAAATGGAAGGAGCTGAATAATAATGGCTACTTTCAATGTTGAAATAATAACTCCTCATGAAGTTGTTTTGACAAAAGAGCTTGAAAGAGTGATTTTGAGAACTGTTGAAGGAGATATGGGAATACTTGCAAATCATGCTCCATTTGTTAGTGAACTTGCAGTTGGAGAAATGAAATTAGTAGGAGAAGGATATGAAGAAAGATATTTTGTATCTGGAGGATTTTTAGAAATTTCAAGGGAAAAAACACTTATTTTAGCAGATGAAGCTATTAATGTAAAAGAAATAGACCTAATAAGAGCTAAGAAGGACGCTGAAGAAGCAAAAGCAAAATTAGCTAAGCTAAAAGAGGAAAAAGATATTGCAGTAACTCAAAAAGCATTGCAAAATGCACTTACAAAAGTAAAACTTGCTGAAAGATAGAAATAAAGAGCTTAATCTAAGTTGATTAGGCTCTTTTTATATTTAGAGAAATTATAATTTTAACGATAGATAAGGAAATTAAAAGTTCATGGAAAAAAACCTAATGATATGATACAATCTTTAATAAATAAGGAGGTTATAATGAAAATTAGAAATTATTTGGAAAAGATGAATATAGATGCTGTGTTGATTTCGGATAAGTATAGCCTTAGATACTTTACTGGATTTACAGGTACTACAGGAGTTGCTATAGGTTTTAAAGATAAGAGATATTTTTTTACGGATTTTAGATATTTAGAACAAGCTAAAGCTGAAGTAGAAGCAAAAGGTTTTGTAGTTGTAAAAACAGAAAGAACTCTGGTGGATTCTCTAGCTAACTATATAAAAGATAGTGGGATAAAAAAAATTGGAATAGAAGATTTAAGTGTTACAGTAGCTAATTTTAATCAGTATAAAGATAAATTTGGAGAAGTTGACTTTGTTAATTTAGGAGATACTTTAATAAAAGAGAGAATGATAAAAAGAGAAGAAGAAATCGAGTTTATTAAAAAAGCTGTTGAGATAGGAGATGCTACATTTAAATTTGCAATAGAAAAAGTAGAAGAAGGTTTAGTAGAAAAAGACCTTGCTGCTCAAATGGAGTTATATATGAAACAACTTGGTGGAGATGGACCGTCATTTGAAACAATAATAGCTTCAAATTATAGATCAGCTATGCCACATGGGGTAGCAAGTGAAAAGAAGATAGAAAAAGAAGGATTTATTAAATTTGATTTTGGAGTTTATTATAAAGGTTATGTTTCAGATATGACAAGAACTATTTATTATGGTGCGAATCCTAGTGAAAAGCATTTGGATATATATAATACAGTTTTAGAAGCTCAAAAAAGAGCTTGTAAAGCTGTTAAAGCTGGTGTGAAGTGTAGTGAATTAGATAAAATTGCTAGGGATTATATTACAGAAAAAGGATATGGAGATTTATTTGGTCATGGATTAGGTCATGGGATAGGTGTATATATTCATGAACAACCAAGTGTAAATAGTAAAAGTGATATAGTCCTTGAAGAAGGAATGGTAATAACTATAGAACCGGGAGTCTATGTTGAAGGATTTGGTGGTGTAAGAATCGAAGATGATGTTGTAGTAAGGAAAGATTATGGAGAAATTCTTAATAAAACATCAAAAGAACTTATAATAATAAAATAGTAAAGATGTTATAATAGACTTGGCTTTATTAAATGAACAAGTTGAATATAATTTATTTTAAAGGCTAAAGTTTTGTGTTTGACTAGACTTTGGTCTTTTATTTTTTATTTTCCTGAATTGTATAATTAAATCAGAAAAAACAAAAAATAAAATAGCATATGCGA
>CAZFBB010000225.1:0-3356 GCA_964517235.1 uncultured Fusobacteriaceae bacterium | reverse complement strand
TATAGATATTGATTTGCATACAGATTTGGCCAATAAAGAAGAGAGAGAGAAGCTAAAGAATGCAGTTAAAAAGATAGATGATACTGCTAATGCTATAAAAGAACATGGAAAAGGTTTAGATGTTTCAGATAATCTAAGTAGAAATAGATTTGTAACTAATGGTTTAGACCATATAGCAAAGGATAAAAAAGAATTATTAGACTCATTAAACTCTTTAAACAAAGATTCTACTGATTTAGAAATACAACAAATTTTACAGGCTGTTATGGATGAAGTCTATAAAGGAAATGGATTTGGTCTTGATAGTAACGGTAATCCAATAGGAGAATATAAAGCACCATTAGTTACCCTTTATGAAGGTGACGATAAAGGGTTCCATGATAAAAAGAATACTGATAATACCAATGAAGTCTACCTAAATGTAAATGAACTTAGAAAAATGCTAACTGGAGAGAAGAAAGATATAAAAGGTACGGTTAGTTTAATATTGCATGAAGTTGCTCATATTAACCAAAGACCAGAAGATTACAATGAAGAAAAATTTGCTAAGGGAATTGAAGGTAGAGTAGATAAAAGACTAGAAGAATCAAAAGATAAACTAAGTAAAGAAGAGATGGATAAGCTCCAAGATAAATTAAGCAAAGAAAATAAAAGGCTAGGAAGAGAGCTTAAAACTGTAGCTCAAGGAACGGAAGAAGCTAAAGGAGTAGAAGAGGGAGATAGGGAGAGCACTACAATCCATCAATCTGATAGAGAAAAATATGTAATTCCAAACTCAAAAGATAATCCGAATATTAAACTTGTTACAATGGAAGACATAGAAAAGGCCGTTTTTGAACTATTAGAAAAAATGGGTGCTTCACCAGAACAAGGATTATTAATAGGCGATTATATGAGATACTGTGAAGAGAATGGGTATTCATTTCAAAATATATTGGGAGGAGACGTCTTAAAAGCATCATATAATAGTAGTATGAATTCTTTGCAAAGACTTCCTATGGAAGACTACATTAAGATGACTAACAAGGAAGGTGATGAAGCTAAAAGATTAAAAAGACTAGGTAGAGCTATAAAAGTTAGAAGAAGTTTTGAAACAACTGTAGAAATAGGCGGAATGGCATATAGTTACTATGGAAGAAGATTTGATACAGATATAGCAGGTTTTGATAAGTTAGATGATATAAAGAATGTAAAAAATGTAAAGAATGTAAAGAATGTAAAAAAGTCATATAATAAGGTAAGTAATAATGTAAATACTGGAGTAAAAGGAAAAAATATATCCAAGAGACCAAATGTTGAAGGACAAAAGTTAATAGGGTATAATGGTAAAGAAACCTTACGACTTGAATATAAGCCGGGAGTAGGAAAAGGTAATAAAAAACTTTATATGTCTGAATTGGATGGTAAGCCAGTAGATTTTACTCTTTCTGAAAATGACTACTATATAAATAACAAATTTGAGTATAAGCTAAAAAGTGGGAAATATTCGAAAGGAACAGTAAATAAGTATTATGGAGAATTTACTGATGCTGATTATGCAAAACAATTTGCAAAGGATAAATTAGGAAAAGGAAATAATACAAGTAAAGTAACAAAGAGAGCAGTTGAATCACTTGTTGTTGATGGACAAGAAGTATTAGAGTATAATGGTAAAAAGACCATTAAAACATCTAAATCTAATAACAAAAATGATACTTTAAAAGACGGTTCTCAAATAGAGAAAATAGGCAATAAGAATGTATTGAAAAAAAATACAGTTTATGAAGATAATAATGGATATTCGTATAAAACAGATTCATTAGGTAGAATTGAACAGACAGAAGCTACACTAGTTTTAAAAAAAAGAAAGCGAAACAATTATGCTCAACAAAACGTGGGAGGAAGTGATAGATTACCTGATGATGATGGTGGGCACTTAATTGGAACTATTTTTGATGGTTCAGGAAACATAGATAATGTAATACCTATGAATAGTAATTTAAACAGAAGTGCTTACAAAAAAATGGAAAACCAGTGGAAAAAAGCATTGGAATCCAATAAGGAAGTTAAAGTGAGTATAAAAATAGAATATTCTGGAACATCTAAAAGACCAGATAAAATAATAGTAAACTATGAAATTGATAATATAGAAATTAAGAAAGAGTTTTTAAACAAACCAGGAGGTCAATAAATAGATGAAATTAGAAAATATTGGTAGCTATTACCAAAAAATAGGAGAAAAACTAATAGAGTTAGCTCTGCTAGATTGGAAAAAAATTTACTTTTACTTTGAAATAGGAAATGGTTGGAATTCTAGGTACTATATTATTCAAGATATGAATGGAAAGTATATAGGAGAAAGCGAGTTAAGAAAACAATATAATCTTGAAGAAAGTGTTAAAGAAAGTATATTTAATGAAATTAAAGTAATATTAAATGATTTAAAAAAAACTTTTCATAATGAAACTGGAGATAATTGGTCATCTATTACAGTTATTTTATCTGAAGATGGAAAATGCAATATTGATTATCAATATGAAAACTTAGATGAAGACGAGAGAGATACGTATGAAAGAATTCTACTATGGAGAAAGAAATATTTAAAGACTTCCAATAGGGGAGAGTAAATAAAAAAGGAGATCAACTATGAAAAGTCAAGATAAATTTTCTTAAATTTTTCATAACTTAATTTTCTAAAAATTTGTACAACAAAATTAGCTAGAACTAGCTCTTTGAAAAAACAAAATTATTTAAATTATAAATTGAAAGCTATATTTTCACTTACAAGTTTAAATATAACTCGTAAAAGTTTTGTAGCACAATGTCCTAAAGCATTGTAATGGTTTTTTCCTTCACCTCTCTTTTTATCATAGTATTCTTTAAATACTTGATTATTTCTTACTACATTATGAGCTGTAAGAATAAGGTGTTGCCTTAATAAACTATTTCCACGTTTAAACATCCTCGTGCTTCTTGCTTTAAACTTTCTAGATTCATATACTACAGGGTCAAGACCTGCAAAAGCTACTAGTTGCTTTGGTGACTCAAATTTTTTAAAGTCACCTATAACTCCAATAATTGCACTTGCACTATTTGTAGATATACCTGGAATAGTTAAAACTACTGAATTTAGTTCTTTTATGAGAATTTCACATTCTCTTTCTATTTGCTCAATTTGAGTATTATAAAAAAATATTTGTTCTATAGCCATTTTCACTTGCATTGCAAGTACAGGGTTATAGATACCAACAGAATTTTTAGCAAGTTCTTTAAGTGCTATTGCAGTTTCTTTATTAAAGTGACCTCTTGAAGTATCTTTTAGAATATTTGTAAGCTTTGTTAAATGAAGTCCTGCAATTTCTGTAGGCGTTGTGTGG
>CAZFBB010000224.1:0-3375 GCA_964517235.1 uncultured Fusobacteriaceae bacterium | reverse complement strand
TAATTTTTCCCCTTCAAAGTAGCTTACTTTTGTTGGTGGAGTTAATACTAATTCTGTTAACTCTACTGGCTTTACAATTATATTATATGCTTTTGCTATTCCTCCATAAGATACTTCTACTCTTGTATTTGTTACACTTAATAATGTTGTACTTGCTGGTAATAAACTTACCTCTCCTGTTACATCTTTACTTGTTCCATTACTTAAATTTGCTACTACCTTTAATCCACTTAAATCTAATTTTTCCCCTTCAAAGTAGCTTACTTTTGTTGGTGGAGTTAATACTAATTCTGTTAATTCTACTGGCTTTACAATTATATTAAACGCTTTTGTTACTCCCCCATAAGTTACTTCTACTTTTGCATCTGTTACCTTTAACAATGCTGTACTAGCTGGTAATAAACTTACTCCCTCTGTTACATCTTTACTTTTTCCATTACTTAAGTTTGCTGTTACTTTTAATCCACTTAAATCTAACTTTTCTCCTTCAAAATATATAATTTTAGAAGGTGTATTTATTATTAAATTAGTTGTGGCCGGTTCTTCTATATTAACCTTGAGTTTAATAATTTTATTTTCTATAAGAAATTCAAAATTTTGATTTCCTAAAATTGTATTATTATATTTTTTTAACATATCTTTTGTAATTGTAAGTAGTTTTTTCTCTCCACTTGAATATACTACTTTACCAACAAATTTTTTAATTAACTCTTCTTTAGTCTCATCTAAATAAAATTTCACCTCTGATTTTGCACTTACTTCCACACTAACCACCATGTTTACATTTAGTTCTTTATCTTTTTTGCAACTAACTAAAAAGCTTAATACGCTTATAATAAAAAACAACAAATATTTTTTTTTCATTTCTTCTCCCCCACTTTTATTTTTTATTAGATGAAAAATTATTTTATTAATATATCTAATTATATATTATTTTATATGAAAATACAATAGTTAAATTGTTATGGTTTATAATTTTATAATAATATTTTTATTTTATCGAAAGTTCATATTAAATTGACTTAAAAACTTTATTAGCTCATAAAAAAAGGTTCTTTTATTAAATAAAAAAAGACTTGCTTCATTACAGAAACAAGCCAATATTATTAATAAAAATATGTATTCAATAGGAAAAAGCCTTCTAAGTAGAGGAGCTATTAAATATCATTTTTGTCTAATTCTAAATCTTTTTTTATTTTTTGCAAAGCTATAAGTAAAATTGGAATTTCTTTATTTATTGTCGTCCATAATATTTTTATATCTACACCAAAATACTGATGAATAAGATAATTTCTAAAACCCTTTAATACCCTCCAAGGAATCTCTTGGTTATCTTCTTTTAACTTCTCATTAACTAAGCTACTTGCTTCACCTAGTATCTCAAACTTTCTAATTACCCCACTTACAATTAAATCATCAGAAGAAAATTTTACATAATCTATATCTTTAACAAAAGTATTTATACTAATAAGGCTTCTATCATATGATTTATATATACCAAATCATCTCTTTTATACTTCATATATTATCTCCACTTCATTTACTACATTTATGCGAAAATGAGGACTTAAAGCTTGTGGTGTCATCAAATCTACAGGATTACACAATAAATCTTCTAATTCTTGTTTCACTTTTATTATATCAAACAAACTCATTTCAGATTCAAATTCTGCTAGCAAATCAATATCACTAGATTCTTTTCCTCTATCATAAAGTGTCGAACCAAAAAGCATTAACTTTTTTATTCCTTTTTCTTCACAAATTTTATATATTTCATTTTTATATTTGTAAAATTCTTCTTTTATCATAATTATCACCCTAATTTAATTTCTTTCCTTAATACATTTTACAACATATCAGATTCATTAGCAAAATATTATATATAATTAGGAAAAAGCCCTCTGAGTAGAAGGGCTTTTAATAATTTATTTAATTCTATTTTTTTATATTTCATACATTACCTCAGTCTCATTTATTACATTTATCATAAAATGAGGACTTAAAGCTTGTGGTGTCATCAAATCTACAGGATTACACAATAAATCTTCTAATTCTTGTTTCACTTTTATTATATCAAACAAACTCATTTCAGATTCAAATTCCGCTAGTAAATCAATATCAGTAGATTCGTTTCCTTTATCCTAAGGTATCTAACCTAAAATCATTAACTTTTTAATTTATAATCTTCAAATATATCCTTTACCTCATTCAAAAAAACAGGCATTTTACAATTTTTTTCATCAATCTCAAATGTTAATTTCCCATCATTTCCAAAACTTTTCCCGTTCCAAGTTTCACCATAAATTTTTATTTCTCCTAACTCTTCTCCATTATTAACGATACTTGTTTGAATCTCTATAACTTCATTTATTGTTTCTTGAATATTATCAATATTCAGACCTATTAATTTATCCGAACTAAATTCTCTAACATATTTCATTCCTACAAATTTTTTAAGTTTTTCTATCTCTTTACCTTCTTCATTTATCAAGTATTCAATTTTAAGTTTTTTTATATGACCATATTTTTTTAAGTTTTCCAATAAAGCTCCCACTTGTTCATCATGCTTAATACTACCTGTTTCAACTCTTAGGTCATTATTTAGTTTGATAAAAATTTTATTTATTATATTTTCTAATGCAATATTAAATTGCTCAAACTTCAACATTTTTACTGAATAATGAGCATATAATCCTGTATTCAAATCAATAACCATTGTCACTCCAACATCATTAGGAGCTCTTTCTTCATCTTTTAAAGTTGTTTTCTCATCTATTTTTCCTGCAATTAAGCTCGATTCTTTCAATAGAAAAGCAGATAAATAATTCTCATCTTTTGATATTTCTATACTTGTTCTTAGTATTCTATAGTTATCATAAACACCTTCAGGATTTTTTTCAGATTCATTTTCAATCTTTCTATTATATACAACCTCAGATAGTCCTAAGGATCTTATCAATTCAAAATTTCTTCTTACATCATTGCTATTACTGCTTTTTTTATCTATAAATTTTATTCTTCCGATATAAATTTTTTTTTTCATTTTTTCCTCCTATTAGTATTAATTTTATTATTTTTTAAATAACATACTAATTAAGCAGAACTCTGTTCTTTTCAGTACAAATTTGACGAATAATTATATTATCTTTTATTGATTCAACAAATTCTTCTATCTTAATTTTGTTCTGAAAACTATTGTTTATGAGTAAGTTTGTTAAGTCCCATACATTGGTTAAAATCCCTAACTCATCTAAATCCATATCTTTTATAATTTTATGGATTAATTCAAGTTTTTGCGAATTGAAATTTTTTCCTTTTATTTTACTTGACTTGTGCGTTTTTGGTCGAATTTAAGCTAGCCTATTAATTTAGGCT
>CAZFBB010000223.1:0-3442 GCA_964517235.1 uncultured Fusobacteriaceae bacterium | reverse complement strand
GTTAACCGTATTGTCGCTGGTTCGAGCCCGGCTCGGGGAGCCATTTTTTTTTATTAAAGAGACAATTAAATAGGTCGATTTTGATTATTTTAGAGTTATCTTATATATTAAAAGTACTTGAAAGTAGATTTAAGTTTTTGTTAAGCTTATTTGTTGTAAAAGAGTGAAAAGTTATTTTAATTAGAGTAAGGGAGAATTATGAGAAAACTGGTTATTTATTTAATTTTTATTATGAATATTTTTGCTGATGTTGAAGAAAATGTAGATTATAAGTTTTCAATATATAATATAAACAATCAATTAAATGTAGAAAAAATCAGACTAAATTTAATTTATAGTGAACATAAAAGTTTTGAAGGATTAAACTTTACTTTTATAAGTTCAATTACTAAAAAGTCTTCAAAAGGTTTAAAGTTTGGAGGATTCTACAATAAAATTGAAGGAGACTTTAAAGGTGTAAGTCTATTTCATTTAATGGATGAAGTATATGGAACTTTTGAAGGGGTGCAGATAGGTATTGTAAATTTAGATAAAAGGACTAGGGCTTTTAGGTTTGGAGTTTTAAACCTTTCAGAAGAAATGAATGGTGTTGATTTTGCATCAGTTAATTTCAGTAAAAAAGTACATGGGATTCAGATAGGAATCTTTAACTATGCTGAGGAATTAGATGGTTATCAATTGGGAATAGCGAATTTTGCTAAGAATTCTATTTTACCAGTTACTTTATTATTTAACTATGCAAGTTTAAAATAAGTGATTTATAAATGAAGAATTCTTGACGAATCATTTATTCTATGATATAATTTTGGGGTTAAATAAGACTGATATTCCTCTTTAATAAATTATTAAATGAATATCTGAGATCTAGGAGGAAAAAATGAAAGAAAGATTAATTCAGTTAGTTGAAGAAACTCAACTAAGAAATGATATCCCTGAATTTAAAGCAGGAGATACAATTGCTGTATACTACAAAGTAAAAGAAGGAGACAAGGAAAGAGTTCAGGTCTTTGAAGGTGTAGTAATTAGAGTAAACGGTGGTGGAGTTGCTAAAACTTTCACTGTTAGAAAAGTTACAGCAGGAGTTGGAGTAGAAAGAATTATTCCTATTAACTCTCCGTCAATCGATAAAATCGAAGTTAAGAGAATTGGAAGAGTAAGAAGATCTAAGCTTTACTACTTAAGAGGATTATCTGGTAAAAAAGCTAGAATTAAAGAAATCAGAAGATAATATCTACCCAAGGTTAACCTTGGGTTTTTATTTTTCTACATATTTAGAATTTAAATTTATATAAAGTGGTTGATAATTTAATAGTGAAGTTTTTTTACTACAAATAACCGAGTAATTACATAGTTAATAAGTAGTAATTTAGCTTAAAGTGTTTTAGCTATAAATAGTCACCTTAAATATGTGTTAAAAATTTTTCTATGGAAATATCCTTTTAAATATACTTGATTCATATTAAAAAGGGGAATATCAACTTTAAAAAAATTTATAAATAAAAAAAAGATAATTCAAAAGATTAGTTAAAGCTAAAGACAAAGAAAAGTTTTGAGAAAACATAACTATTTTCCTATCAAGACAAAAGTAATATATGGTTTTAGAGATATAACTGAATCTATATCTATATAAAATAAATCTTTCTCCATTCAGTAAAAATTAAGTAGACATATAAGAAATAAGATTAAGTAATAACTACAGTTACTAAACTTAAAAATTCACTCTTTAGGAGCTGAAACAGCTCCCAATTCTTAAGGTTCTTTTCTTAAACTTAATCTGAATTTTTTATATGGATACATTTATTTGAGAGAAATTTCTTTATTTATAGTCTCAAAGATACAGAATGTATTTTAATATTTCCATGAGGAATTAAATCTATAACCTAAATTAACTCCTATTCTATCTGACTTCATAATTAGATTACTTTTACCTAATTCGGATATATCAGTAGAGGCTCCAATATTCAAATCATAAAAGAATTCTACTATCATATTATAAGTTTCAAATCCAAAAGCTAAACCAAAATATGGTGATGGAGAACTTAGTATATTATTTAAACCACTATCTTTACCAATTCTACCCTGATCTTTTTCATAAGAAAGTCCCCCTTTTATTGAGAAAAACATATCCCATTCATAATAATAATTTGAATTGTATTGGGTTTGAAGTAATAGATAAATTGGGTAATAATCTACCCCTAATTTGGTACTGCCATTAATAGGGTTTTTTAAAGTACCACTACTAATATATCCTACTCCAGCACCCCAGTAAAGGCTTTCAAATAAATTACTTCTACCATGAAACTCTAATTTTAAATTTAGTGAATTTTTAACATATTCTGTTTGTTCATTGTCTACTGTTGAAGTAGTAAGAACTTCTTTGTAGTATCCAATAGGGCTAAGTCCACCTTTAATTACAAAACTAACATCTGCAACTTCTGCTATTATTATTGTGTGAAGGAGAATAAATAGCAAAAATATAAATTTTTTCATATATTTCACCTCGATTTACTGTATAATATATTTATCGTTATGGTAACTGAAAGACTTTAGAATCACTTGTATTATACTATAGAAAATATTTTAATGGGAGGAAAAAATGAGAATAGAAGCAATAGTACTTGATTTAGACGGAACTTTATTAACTTCAGATAGAAAAATATCTAAAAAAACAAAAGAAATTTTATATAAATTTAAAGAAAAAGGTACAGAAATAATAATAGCTACAGGTAGAACTTATAAATCTCTCAGAAAGTATAAATTAGCCTTAGGCATAGATACACCAGTTATTTGTTTTAATGGAGCAAAAGTTGTTGATGGAAAAACAGAAGAAACTTTGTTTGAATATCCTGTTAAAGAAGAAGAGGTGAAGGAACTAATTAAAATTTCGAGAGAAATGAATATACACCTTAATCTTTATCAAAATGAAATTTGGTATGTTGAGCATGAAGGGGAAGAGAGTGAAATATATAAAGGAATTTCAGAACTTGATTATGAATTTAAAAACTTTGATACCTTTAATCATTATAGAATGACTAAAACTTTATTTGTAGGTGAAAATGAAAAGTTAAAAGAACTTGAGAAGGTAGTAGATGAAAGACTTGGAAAAAAAATAAATAAAGCTTTTTCAAAGCCTTTCTTTCTTGAAGTTTTTAATAAAGAAGTAAATAAAGGGGAAACATTAAGGAGATTATTTGAATTACATAATATAAATATAGAAAATGTAGTAGCTTTTGGTGATGGAATGAATGATCTTGAAATGCTTCAAATAGTAGGCAAAGGCGTAGTAATGTCTAATGGCTCAGATGAGTTGAAAAAATTGATTAATGGAGATATTTGCGGGTCAAATGATGAAGATGGAATAGGGAATTATTTGGAAAAATATCTTGAAAAAGAGGAGTAATTATTATTTTATAGTAGTTAATTTGTTTATATTTTTTTATGT
>CAZFBB010000222.1:0-3494 GCA_964517235.1 uncultured Fusobacteriaceae bacterium | reverse complement strand
TTACAAGATTTTCTTTATGAGGGATATTTTTTTATTTAAGTAGTGCACTTGTTTTGATTATACACCAAATATATAATATAATTATTCTCAATAGATGTAAATACTATTAAGATTAAAATGGAAAGAAAAGCCTAAAAAGAAATAATATCGGATATTATAAGAAACTCTAGATAGAATTTTTATTATAAAAACTTTTTAATAAATTTTCTCTTAGTGTTAATTTAAATTTTCTATATTTGCTTCCTTTCTATTTTTTCCATATTGTTTTATTGATTATTTATCTTTACCCTTATTATTTTTGCCACAGCACTTTTTATATTTTTTCCCACTATCACATGGACAAAACTCATTTCTTCCAACTTTAATACGGAATCTCTGTTCTTCAAAGAGATAATCATAATGATTCCCCATTTCCTCTTCTAGCTCTTCCATTCTTTGTAATTTTAAAAGTTCCACAAACATCTTTTCAGTGGCAATATTTTGAAGATTTTCGATTTTTTCATAAACATCCCACAAGTGAAAATCTACCTTTTTCTGTAAATTATCAAATGTATAATCTACTATTTCCTCTTCCCGATGTATTTCTTTCAAAACTCTTTTGCAATCTCTAATTAAATCTTTTGCACCTAATTCTGAAACCGACTCTAAAAGAAGATATTTAAACTCAACAACTTCATTTTTATCATTAAGCATACTTTTAAAAACATTTTTAATCCGTATTTTCAATTCTTCATTATTTTCTGAAATATATGGTAGTGCTCTTGCAACTAAAACTCTGCAGTAAATATTAATTTCCTTATCTTGGATAAATTTAATTAACTTTTCAGGATTATTTCTTCCAAGCCTAGCAAATATCTTCCACCCTTCATCAAATAAAATATCTCCAAATTTTTCTTCAATAAAATCATCATCAAAAGTTAAAGTTTCCAAAATTACTTCTAACAAATCAATTCTATCAAACTCATATAACATAAATACTATTTCAAATAATCTTTCATCTTTATCATTGATTTCTTTTTTATAATTTGATATTGCTCCTTTTAATTCATTCTCAAAAAAAGCACTGGCTTCTTCCTTATTATTAAGAATTTCTTTAATAATTTCTGTTGCCTTTTTAACATCTTCTTCATACTTAAGTTTATTATATAACTCTTTTACCATTCTTTCCCTTCTCCTTTATTATTATTCATAATCTCAAAATAACGAATTTTCACCTTGCATTCTTTATAGATATTTACCACTTCTTCCTTCAAAAGTATCTTTTATTTTAATATATAAAAATATTCTTTAAATTTTATTTTCATAACAGTTATATTAACATATAAAAAAACTTAATTCGTATATTCTATTTAAGAAAATATAACTAAATTAAATACTTGTCAAGAAATTATCGTAACATTTTCAAGCTACTTTTCATATTTTTTGTTTTCAGAAATATTATATATATCTCTTTTAAAAAATCTTTAAATTTCATTACATTAAAAAAAACTAATTTAAAAAATTTAATTTACCTAATCTTTATTTATAGATAAAATGTTAAAAAAAGGAAATCAAACGAATACATATAAAATTATTTTAAAAAATTATATTTTTTATATTGATATTATTAAATTATTTTGCTAAACTTTTATTGAATAGCTATTCGTGACATGCTCACCCTAAACCTATCTAAAGGGTTTTTAAAGGGCTTCTTAAGATATAGCCACTCAATTACCAAGCTCTAGGAGTAAGTCCTACCCTGTTCATAATTAATATTTTAACAATAAATTACCTTGAATTTTTTATGTTTATACTTGCGTTTAAATCTTTATCTATTGAGTGACCATATTGGAAAATATTTTCTTCAGTTTTTTGATTAAGAAAATTATTATATATAAATCTGACGCAACCAAAAGTTTGTAAATGAAAGTTAGTTATTCTTGACTAGGATATATTCTAAACTTAGAAGCTTTATTAATTTCCATAAAATTTCACACCTCCTTTATACTCTAATTATACAGTATATTAACTTAGTTATAAAGGAGTTTTAAGGTGAAAGATAAGGAATTTAAAAATAATAAACACTGGATTTGTAATTTTAAACATCATTTAATTGTAATATTTAAATATAGACACAAATATACTAACAAAAAAATATTAAATGATTTAAGGGAAATATTTAAAAACATAATATAGAAAATAAACAGAGATGTAATTGAATTTACTAATTAAGTACACCTATTATTAAACCCTCTGCAAGTTCAGTTAACTCCTATATGCTCTATAAATAGGCTAATAGGCAAAGAGAAAAATTAAATTTATTTGAGATGACCTTTAATATTATTTTAAGAAAGATATAATATAATAAAACTTTAAATAACCAAAATAGGAGTTTATATGAAAAAAATAATTATATTTTTAATACTTTTATCAATGTTTACAATATATTCAATGTGTAAATCAAAAAATATACCTAAAAATGACTTTTTAGAACTAAAAAAAATTTATAATGAAAACTTTTAAATACTATCCAATTTTTAAAAGAATAAAACTAAGTAGAAGCTGTCGAAATCAATAATAACAATATAAAGTAATAATAGAGAGCTTTCTCTTAAATCCAATTATAGGCGGTAAATATGACTAAAGATGAAATTATATTTAATATTTCTAAAAAAAATTTTAATAAAGATTATTTTATAAGATTGGCTTTAGAGTCAAAAATAATTAGAGATGAATATATACATTTATTACTAAACCATAAACATATTATGGTTTATTATCATCTCTTTTATGTTTTAGACCAATGCACTGCTGAAAAACCTCAGCTTTTTTATGTGTACTTTAATGACTTAAAAAAACTTTTACACAATAAAAATTCTTATCATAGAGATATTGGTATAACTCTTATTGCAAACTTGGCTATTGTGGATAAAAATAATTTGATTAATGAAATTATTGATGATTATTTGAAACTTCTCCATGATGAAAAATTTATGACTAGCCAATGTCTAGTTAAAAATCTTGGTAAAATAATAGATTCAAAAGAAAAATTAGTAAAAAAAGCCTCCACTTTCTTAATCGAACAATTTACTTTGTTAAAGTACAAGGAGAAACAAAAAGATTTATTACAAGGTGATATTATTAATACACTTGAAAGAGCTTATATTAAAAAAGTTAATAAAAGATTAATTACACAATATGTAAAAGGAGCTATAGACAGTAGAAGTCCAAAGTGTAGAAAGATAGCAAAAGATTTTATAAAAAAATATAGTCTATAGAAAATTCGATTTATAGAGAAATGAAATACATGAAAAATATAAAATTCACCTGCTAAAAAAAATTATTTTAAATACCTTACATGATTTTAAAAGGAAGAATTTGAGATCATCTTAAAAGTTTTAAAATCATTAATAACCTACTAAGGCAATATTTAGGCACTTATAAATCCTAAATGAAATAATTAATTATAAATTTTTTCTTTATATTGTACATAATTTTCACTAGTGTAACAATTG
>CAZFBB010000221.1:0-3505 GCA_964517235.1 uncultured Fusobacteriaceae bacterium | reverse complement strand
ATAGTGATTACTTAATCTTATTTCTTATATGAGTACTTGATTTTTACTGAATAAGAAAGATTTATCTAACGTAGATTCAGTTATGTCTCCCAATAGGTTGTATTACTTTTGTATCAAGACAAAAGTAATGATGTTTTTTCAAAAAACTAGTTGTTTGTCTTCAACCTGAGAAGCCAATGGCTTCTTTTTTTATTTATATTTCAACAATTTTAACTTTTATCTACAACAAAAAAAGATTCATAATGGAGGTCACCAAAAAAATCTAAAAATTTCAATTTTTCATAATCTAATAAAATCAACAGAATTATTTTAAAAATTTTCAAAACAATACTTTTTCAGCAATCTCTTCATAATGAATCCTTTTTTAATCGTATACTCTATTTTACATTTTATTTGTAAAAATTAATTATAATTATTAACTATTCTTTAGTCAGGATCTATAAGCAATACTTTTTCATTTGAATATATTACATAACCTTTATTTGTTCCTTTAGGCTTTTTTACGAATTTTCTAAGGCAATAATCTACTTGAACTGCGTTGTCTTCATCAACTTTACTATAGGCCCTGCAAAGTTCACCTGCTTTAAATAAGATTTCATCTTCTACCTCATCTATCGATACTCCCTTTATTATACAGTGACTTCCTGGCAAGTCTTTTACATGCAACCAAATATCATCTTTATCTGCCATTTTAAAAGTAATATGCTCATTTTCCTTATTATTTCTACCATAATAAATAATGATACCTTCTCCTACTTCTTCTATTCCAACTTTTATCTCTCTCTTTTTTCTACTTCTCTTTTCCTTTATTTTTTTTATAAGTCCCTCTTCAACAAACTCATCTTGAAGATTTTCAAGAACTTCTATACTTTTAGCATTTTTAAGGTAACTTTCAAGACTTTCAAGATACTCTACTCTCTCTCTAAGCTCAACTATTCTATTTGTTCCATACTCAACACTCTTTTTTCCTTTATTATATTTTTTGTAATATACTTCCAAATTTTCTTGTGGACTTAATTTTTCATCTAATTCTAAAAGTATATTTTCATTAGAATAGAAATCAAATACTTCTACTACTTTTGGTCTTCCCTTAATTATATAGATATTAGCTGCCAAAATATCTCCATATTCCTTATATCTATTAAATTTTTCTTCACTATTAACATCTTTTTCTAATTTTTTAATAGTTCCCTTTTCCCTTTTTATCCTTGTTTTAAGGGCTTTTGCCATGTTTTTTTTGAGAGTATTAACTTTATTTGACGAAGCAGTATAATCTATATACCATTCAGTTAATTCATTACAACTATCAAACTCTCTTTTTTCATAATTTTCAAAATCTGAAAATTTAGTAAACGAAGCCAACTTAATTCTATCTTCTTGCATATATGCAACAGGCTTTTTAGGTAAGTTGATTATATTCTGGTACTCTTTATAATCTCCCATACGTTTTCTATTATAAGCACCTATTCCATCTACATTTTCACTAAGGTTACTTTTGGCTTTTTCATACTCTTCTATAGAAAGACTATAAGCGTTGTACTTCTCTGTTACTTCAGGTAGTTCATAGGGTACATTAGGCATAAGAAGCCTAAGTTTATTCTCTTCTAAACTAAACTTTTTAATAAGGTCTATTATCTTCCTTTCATTATCTATAAGAATAATATTACTGTGTTTTCCCATTAACTCTACTATCAAATGGTATTCTCTTTTTACACCTAATTCATCTATTTTATTAAATGTAAATTGCAAGATTCTATCACTACTATATTGATTTACTCCCGTAAGTATACTTCCAATAAGCGTTTTACGAAGTGATAATGAAAAAGCCATTGGTTTGTCAGGTGCGTCCTCTTTTTTATCTTTCATATATACTATAGGAAGTTGGGGATTTATTGAAAAGTAGAAGTTAATCTTTCCAAAAAATATTGATAAACTTAATTTATCAAATTGAAATACTTTTGTAACTTTTCTCCCAATTAATTCTTCCTCAAACTCTTCTTTTAGATATTTTAAAGTAATTCCATCTATATATAACATCTTATCATCTCCTATTTTTCCTAGCAAAAATTATAGCATATTTTTAATCTTTTTAAAAGACAGAGCTTAAATGGTTCTTAAGACTTTCTTCTATCTAAGAAACAATCACATAATTAAATAAATGATACTCGAAAAAAATTTAACTACTTGATTTGCGCTCATTTTAGTAAGTAACTAAGAAGGAACTATTAATAAATCTTATTTATGTTCAAAATAGTTTTATTCTTTCCATAAAAAACTTTCTACTTTCTGTGAAACAAATTACCTATATTAAAGGATTTTAAAAAAAATTTCTCAACTTCAATTATGAAATTTTAATACTAAAAAAGACCAATTTTTTCAAATTAGTCCTTATATTTAATATAAAATTCTATCCTAAAACTGCTTTAACATTAGCAAAATATAGTTTTGTTTCATCTTTTATTATATGTCTGAGAGCAATTATTCCTATAAGATTTGGTATCGCCATAAGCCCATTTACTATATCTGCAAGTATCCATATAGTATCAAGTTTTAAAAATGGTCCACAAGCTACTAATACTATAAAGATAAATTTATATATTTTTATTGAATCTATTCCAAATAAATAAAGTGCACAACGTTCACCATAGTAGTTCCATCCTAGTATAGTTGTAAATGCGAAAAATATTATTCCTACATTTACTACAAAACTTCCTATTCCACTTACTCCAATTCCACTACTAAAAGCTTCATTAGTAAGCCCTGCTCCTTGGAGAGTTGCACTTGACCATAAACCTGATTGAATTAATACTAATCCTGTCATAGTACAAACTATTATTGTATCTAAAAAAGTTCCTGTCATAGATATTAAACCTTGTTTTACTGGAGAATTTGTTTTTGCTGCCGCTGCCGCTATAGGTGCACTTCCAAGTCCCGACTCATTTGAAAAAACTCCTCTACTAACTCCAGCTTTTAATGCAAGCATAAGGGTTGCTCCTGTAAATCCTCCAACGGCTGCATGTCCAGTAAATGCACTATCTATAACTAACTTAATTGCTTCTACTGTCCCTTGTAAGTTTAGCCCCAATACTAACATAGCTCCCAAAATATACACAATTGCCATAAAAGGAACCACTACTTGTGCAACTTTAGATATACTTTTTATACCACCAAGAGTTACCATTGCTACTAAAAGAGTAAGAATTCCCCCAGTTATCCATATGGGAATATTAAAAGCATTATTAATTCCACTTGTTATCGCATTTACTTGTGGAAATGTTCCTATTCCAAAAAATGCTACTGAAATTCCAAAGAATGCAAAAGCTTTTGCCAAAACTTTACTTCCAACACCCTTTTCTAAATAATACATTGGTCCACCAGTCATGTTCCCCTTTGCATCTACTTCTCTAAACTTTACTGCAAGTAGACTCTCTGCATATTTAGTTCCCATTCCTAAAAAAGCTGCTAACCACATCCAAAACAAAGCTCCTGGTCCTCCAAGTTTTAT
>CAZFBB010000220.1:0-3510 GCA_964517235.1 uncultured Fusobacteriaceae bacterium | reverse complement strand
GAGCATTTTTATCTATAGTTTATGTACCTGCTTGGCAAGAAAGTCTTACTGCTGGTAAGGGATGGATAGCAGTTGCATTAGTTATATTTTGCAAGTGGAACCCATTTAAAGCATTTTTAGGAGCATATATATTTGGAGGGCTTGATATAATAGGGTTTAGGTTACAGCAATTTAATATTAACATATCACAGTATTTGATAGATATGCTACCTTATGTAGTTACTATAGTAATAATAGTAATTGGTTCTATGAAAAAAGATAAAAATATAGGACCAAAAAATTTAGGGATAAACTATTTTAGAGAAGACAGGTAAATTTTGGTTTTTTGTCAATTGGTGTTGATAAAAAAATTTAAACAAATAAAGATTTCTAAGAGACTTTGGTAGAATTACGCTACCAAAGTTTCTTTTATATTCTGAATTATATAATTAAATTGGAAGGAATAAAATAGCATATGCGATACAGATATTTTGATAACGAACTCACAAAGGAGGTATCATAGTGGAAGTTGGCATAAAAAGTTTGGTATAAAAATCAATACAAGATTTTAATATGATAAAACTAAAAAGAGAAATTTTAGACTATTTAATTCTCTTTAAATGAGACAAAAAATATTAAAATAGAAAAAATAAGTTAATTTAAATAAAAAAATTCTAGTTGATGCTAATGAATGAAGTTTATTGTAATTTGCCGAATAACTTTAATGAAGTACAACCTTATATAATAGAAGACATATCTATTATGAAATCTAAGTTTTTTGATGAAGATATTAAGATTTATTTCTAATTTTATCAAATGAATATTTTATTTCCAATCTCTGGAACGATAGTTGATAAGCTTAATAAGAAAAAGATACTTGTTATCTCTGATTTATTAAGTGGAGCACTTATGATTACTTTTTTTATAGGTGGTGTGTAATGTAAAGCACACCACTTTACTTTTTCCCATAAAACCTCCTTTGTTATAAAATACCCAATGATTTTTACAGATTTTATCTGAAGGTAAAGAGTATATTTATATTATTAGAATTTTAATTAATTTTCATCTTCTGGTGTATATTCTATTAAGTCTTGGACTTTGCAATTAAACAAAGAACACAAGATGTTAATGTGTTCCCTATCAATTTTTTTAAAGGTATCATGATAGTATTTGTTGATAGTTGGAGTATGAATGCCTGTTTTTTTAGATACCTCTTTTTGAGACATTCTTTGTTCTGCCATGAGTTGATGTAGTTTAAATTTAATCATTGCTACCTCCAATTAAATATCTAATTCATTATAACACCAATAAATTTTAAAATTCAAGTAATTAGATTTTAAATTTATTGATTTTTTTATTGACAGATTTTTTTAATTATAGTAAAGTTGAGAAAAAAATATAATAATTAAATTAATAATTATGTTAAAGATAAAATAGTTCTATTAAAAATAAAAAGAATGTATTAAATATAAAATTGTAGGGAGGGTGGTAACTTGAATAGAGGATAAAATTGAGAATATCGATTAAAGAGGTTGATAAAACTGGGATTTTTAGAAAATTGACGAGTTGCAAATACAAGTGAAAATGAAAGAAAAACGGCAAATTTTAGCGAAAATGGAAATGGTTGAGCAAAATCATATGAAAAAACTCGAAATAAGTTCAAAGCCTATATAAATGGGCTTTTTTTGTTTTTTGAAGGAAAGAAAAGTATGCAATTAACGATGTGCAAAGGGGAAATATATGAAAATAAGAGGTACAGAGCAAGAAAAAAAGACCTTTTATAGGTCTTGATTTTAAAAAGATACAGAAAAGCACTTACAATCTGTCAGTACTTGTCGCTAAATAATAAATAAAAAATTTACTATTAGTAAACTCTATAAATTAACTAAAATGGATTCGTCAGTTTCTATTAATATTTTCCAAGTATTTTTATCGAACTTTTATTCACTTATTTCAAATATAAATTTTAAATGTATCAGAAATAAATTCGTCTCCAACTTGGTAAGTTTTGTTAATTTTTTTCTCATTACCGGAACTATAAGAAATCAGAAAAAAACTTCTAATTAAGATAAATGCTAAGAAAATAGGGAACCCATTTCTTTTTGACATGCTTTACAATTTTTCAGCAATTTTCCCATCACTTCTCCCCTTTGTATAAAATATTGATATTAAAACAATCTAACTTATAGAGTATATGAAACTTTAATAACTTTTCCAACTATTTTGAAATGTTCATTTGGTAAAATAATGATGTCATTGTAATTTGGATTAAGACTTACTAATCTTATAAACTTATCTTCTCTATAAAACTTTTTAACAAATCCTTCTTTATCGTCAATGATAAACACACCTATTTCACCATTTTCAAGATTTGATTGTTCATTGATAGTAAGGACTGCACCATTAGGAATCATTGGCTCCATAGAGTCACCTATTACTTTAATATTAAATTTAGCATCTAAATTTCTCATAACTGGAAAGTAATCATAATATAAAATTTCCCCATAACATAAGTGACCATCTCCAGCACTAACTCCAGAATAAATTGGCATTTTAACAATTTCTTGGTTATTAATTTCAAACCCTGAACTACTCAATATTCTTTTCATGTTTTCATATTCTTCTCTTATTGTTGCTGGAGTTTTTGCTAGTTCGGCTAACTTTAAAATTTTTTCTCTTTCCTCTGTAGTTAATTGAAGTGCCTCCGCTATTTTGTTTAATGTTGAGATAGATGGTGGAGTTTTCAACTTATTGTTGACAATTTTGGATATATAGGAGTCTGTTATACCTGCTTCATTTGCAAGTGTTTCTGCTTTAATACTTTGCTCTATTATTTTTTTTCTAATAATTGCTCCTATTTCTTCTAGCATTATTTCGCCACCTTTCAAATTATTTAACACTTTATTTTACATAGTTTTTTTTACTTTTTCAATCAAATATGTAAAAAAATTCATTTTTCTTCTTGACTAATTCATTCAATAGAGTTATACTTGTTTTGTTGAACAAATTATTCAAGTTGAAAGGAGGTTAGATATGAATGAAGAACTAGCAAGAGAAATTCGTATTGAATTAGCTAGAAAAAAAAAGAATTTCTCATGGTTAGCCCAGGAAATGAATACTTCGACTTCAAACGTTTCAAACATAATGAAAAGATTGTCAACTGGCAAAGGAGTAAGGATTGGAACTTTAAGTAGAATAGAAAGAGTGTTAGGTATATCTTTTTTTTCAAAATTTAATTGAATGAATTAATCAATCAAAAAAAAACAAAGAGGAGGATGTATGAGATTAATAAAAGAAATTAGTTATCAAGATGCAAAAATGAGGATGTTAACAAACGAAAGGGAAGACTTGTTTTTTGTAGATATAAACATTGAAAAATTGAGTGAAGTGTTAGGATATGATTCGAAAAATGGTTTTTAGATTTGATGGTTCTTGAGACAGAACTGAGAGTTAGAGAATACAGCAATGAAACAATGAAGATTTATAAAGCATTAGAAAGCTGTGGCAATAATCTCCTTTTAGCAGTCAAGC
>CAZFBB010000219.1:0-3561 GCA_964517235.1 uncultured Fusobacteriaceae bacterium | reverse complement strand
ATAACTTTAGTTACATAATTATACTTTTTAAAAAAAGTCTTTTCAACTTTCAATAAGTTACTAATATCTATACTAAGTTTTATTTCTATCTTTTATACTTTTATATATGAAAAATTCAATAATTTTTATCAAAATCGAAAATTTAAGAAGAAAAAAGAACAATAAAAAAAAGAGGCCAAAAGCATCTATTTGCCATAAGCCCCATTCTAAATTTTTTTTTGATAAGTACAAATTAAGATAAGGATTTTTACTTATTAACTTAATTTATTCTCAATTAAAGCATCGTATCCTTCTCACTCCTAAGCATCATATTAAGCATAGGCTTGTGGCTATAACTATTCATTGCTGAAAAAAAGCTAGTACTTACTACTGTTACCAAAAGTAATAAAATTAATATTTTTTTCATGTAATATCTCCTTTTATATCTTTTATTAATTCAATGACTAAGTCACTTTCTAATAAATACTTTTCATGTGGAAGTAACTGGATAACTTCTGCATGTTTAACAGCTTTTAGATTCTGCAATTCCAAAATTGCTTTTAATTTATGGTATATTTGTACTTCACCTTCAGCACTAAATTGCGCTGCTTGCTTTAAACAATAAATATATTCTTCTTTAGTACCAATTACTTTGTATATTTGAGCAACTTCATAAAACAGGACATTTTTTAATCCTGTTTTCACTCCACTCAAAAAAAATAGAAGTTTGTCTATATTCTCCCTTGTTTCATCAATATTACCTTTTTTCAAACTATATTTTGCATATGTTAAATATATCTTTGCTTCTTCCTCACAGGTCAAATATAAATTAGACTTTTGGAGCTCTCTGCAAATCTCTAAGGCTTTATCATCTTCCAACATAGTATAAATATAAGCTAAAAATAACTTTGATGTAACACTTCTATTTTCCTTTAGTAGCTCAATACCCTTCCAATACTTTCCTATTTTTGAATACGCCTTTCCTACATTAAACCTTATCTTTTCCAAGTATAACTTTAAAGCCCTTCGTGGTTTAACCTCTTCAAAGATAGTTATTAACTCTTCAAATTTACCATTTATAGATAAAGAAGCTAGATAAAAATGATACAAATACTCTTCTTTAAAGGGAATAAAGGTCATTAATTCCTTTAATTTCTCCTTAGTTCCAATAACTCTTTCAATTAACTCATATTTTTTACCTTCTGCCAATTCTTCTACTATTCTAATTAACATAGCATTAACTTCTTTTTGTGAGTGGGTGCAATCTACTTTGGTCATAAAAGAATTAATCTTTTCTTCTATGTTCTCTTTATTTAAACTATTACAAAACAAAAAAATTTCCTCATCCAACTTTACCAACCCCTTTTTATAATTTTAATCACGTAATTATACTTTAGAAGAAAAGTATTTTCAACTTTCAACAGATTAATAATATCTATAATAAGTTTTATTTCTGTTTTTTATACTTTTACATATGAAAAATTCAATTATTTTTACCAAAATCAAAAAAATTTAGAAGGAAAAAAAACAATAAAAAAACACTTTTATTTTAAATTTAGCTTTTTTACTTTAGTTTGATTAACAATTAGTTAAACAGTAATAATTATATTTTATTAGTAATAAAATTTAACATAAAATACAGATTATGAAATATTTCACTTTCTCCATAAAATATTATATAATTAACTTACAAGTAAAAGAAAGGTATTATGAAAAATTAAAAATACCTTATGGCAATAATTGGAAAAGAAGGGAATTAGTAGAAAAAATAGTATTAATATAATACCAGTAAGTAGATTAACTAACTTTAAATCATTTTACAATAAATATAAAAAAGTAATAATTTTATAAGATATAAGAAGAATTAAGCTAAGTTTTAGATTAAGTTAGATAATAATTGTTGAGAATAGAGATGAAAAGAGTCAATTGACTCCTTTCAATTTAACTTAGAACACACTAATTAGAATTAATGTGGTTTTTTACCATGAATTGTAATAGACCCATGATAATTGACCCCACCTTCTGTTATACATCCAGTTTTGCTAGAACAAAGCGAATGAAATTTATCACCTTTTGTCAAAACTTTATATTCTTCAGTTTCTCCAGCTGGTATATTTTCAGCAACTCTGTCTACTTCATCTTGCATTTTATTCATTTGCTCTTCTACATTATCTAATGCTCCCCACCAACCAAGAGCATTACCAAGTTCTACTAGCCCAACAATTGCATCTCTACTCATTTTGACCTCCTATAAATCATATTCTCCTTTAATGACTATAATTTCAGGATTTACAGGGTCTGTACACCCATCATCATGGTTAAAAGGAAGTAAGCGTTCGAATTCATTATTAATAGCAAGTATCTCAAATTTTACTGATTGACTTTTAGGAATTTCCTTAGCCTTTTTATTTATTGCCCTCTGTAGCCTATTTATTTGAATTTTGGCATTATCTGCATCTCCAAAAATCTTACAGGCTAAATTGAAATCAATAACCTCTTCAACTTTATTCATCAGTTATACCCCTCCTCTCTCCAATAAAAGAATATTCCTAAATAAAAAAAAAATCAATGTTAAGTTATTATATTAAAAAACAATGACTTTTATCTTTAACATAATTACTTCAGATAAGAAGATTAGGTATAATCTCCCATTATATTTAAGCTAATTATTTGAGGTAATAAAGATAAAGTTGAGTGTGATTATATTAAATCTAGTTAGCTCTAATTTAATAATTATTATTTAGATTAACTATTTTTAAGCATAAAAAAAAGAGCATCTTAGCTCTTTCTATTTTAATTAACTTTGTATTTTTTTGCATGCAATTCTAATTCCTTAAATTTGAAACATCTTTTACTTATAAAATGATCTGGGAAATCTTGCGTAAATCTATACAGTCTTTCTGCCTTCGAATCTAAACCGTATTTTTTTATTGCTTGCATCTCTTTTCTAAGCAAGAATAAATAGCTACTTTTATCTTCTTCATCTTTGAATTTTCTAAATTTTTCTATATTATTTCCTGTTACATCTATAATTAATGAAGTTGGAACAGGAAACATATAATTTAAGTTTACTACTCCTATTAATTTTTTACCATTATATAATTTATAGAAATCTTTAGAATTTTTCATTTTCACATGTCTAGGTCTAGGGTGGCTAACATTTCCACAATAAACTAAATCACCAATTGTAAATAAAGGTCTAAAAAAAGGTTTAAACTTATCTCCATAATTTGTATTAGGTACTCTTGGCTCAAAGGCTCTCAAATAATTCATAAATTCATTGTCAATAGTACACCAGTTCATATTCCTCCTTAAAAAAATAGAAGGCTAAACCTTCTATTAAAACGATTTTGGTAGGCTTCGTAACCTCTATTAAAACGATTTTGATAGGCTTCGTAACCTCTATTAAAACGATTTTGATAGGCTTCGTAACCTCTATTAGGAACTATACTGCCCCTTACGGTAGTAGTATACTAGATTTCAAATTAAAAATCAAGATTTTAATTTATTTTCAATAAATTATCAAGTCATATTTAATATAACTCTTCTTAGATTAAGTCTAATTATCCCTAATTTACTCGA
>CAZFBB010000218.1:0-3604 GCA_964517235.1 uncultured Fusobacteriaceae bacterium | reverse complement strand
AAAGTGGTAAAGAGCGTAGTGTATTAACACTTAGTGTAGAATACTTTGGAGATGCTCAATATCTATTTACTATACCAAAGGAATTTTTTACACCACCGCCAAAGGTAGATTCTGCATTTATGTCTATTAAACTTCGTAAGGATAATTGTATAGCTAAAGAAATTTCAGAAAAGGAATTTTTTAAATTTGCAAAGAGTGCTTTTTCTAATAAAAGAAAGAATATAGTAAATAATTTGTCTACACTTGGTTATGAAAAAGGAAAAATAAGGGAAATTTTGGTGGAAAATAATATAAATCCAAAATTGAGAGCTGAGAATTTTGGAATAGAAGAATTTGTTAATTTGATAAAAATCATAAAAGAGGGATTTAATGAAAGATAATATTAATAGTTATGAATTTTTTATTCAAACAGAAAAAAAACATATAGATTTTATTAATAAAATAATGGAAGCTTATGAAGGACTTGGTATAGTTAGAACTATTGATCCAAAAGCTGGAAAGATAAAGATAATAACATTAGAAATTTATAAAAAAGAGATAGACAGGATATTAGAAGACCTTAATAAGAAGGGGATTGGTGTAGAAGTAACTGAAGAAGGAATTTGGAAGGGGGAAATATAATGAAATTGGGAGTAAATATAGATCATGTTGCAACTCTTAGACAAGCTAGACTTGCAAAGGAACCAGACTTGGTAAGGGCAGCTGTTTTATGCGAAAAAGCAGGTGCAGATGGGATTACAATACATTTGAGAGAAGATAGAAGGCACATACAAGATAATGATGTAAGAATTCTTAGACAAGTAATTACAACTAGTTTGAATCTTGAAATGGCTACATCAAATGATATTGTTGATTTGGCTTTAGAAATGGTACCAGATATGATTACTTTAGTACCTGAAAAAAGAGAAGAGTTAACTACTGAGGGTGGACTTAATATTTTAGAGGAAGGTGTTAAAGAAAATACAAGAAAAGCTATAGAGAAATTAAAGGAAAAAAACATTCCTATAAGTTTATTTGTAGATCCCAAAAGGGAAGTAATGAAAGTTGCTAAAGAAATAGGTGCAGATTATGTAGAAATACATACTGGAAAATATGCAGATGCTCTTTCTGAAAGTGAAAGAAAAGAAGAACTAAAAAATATAGAAGATGCAGTCAAAGCAGCAAGAGCACTTAACTTAAAAGTAAATGCTGGACACGGTTTAGATTATAAAAATGTAGATGATATAGCTAAAATAAAGGACATTATAGAATTAAATATTGGTCACTCTATAGTTTCTAGATCTATATTTGTTGGGATTGAAAAAGCAGTAGAAGAGATGAAGGAACTTATTAAAAATGCATAAATATAAGCATTATCATAGAGTTTATTATAATGAAACTGACCAAATGGCTAGAGTATACCATTCAAATTATCTTATTTGGATGGAAGAAGCAAGAACAGAATGGTTTAAAAATATAGGCCTTAATTATAAAAAAATAGAGGAAGATGGTTATTTGTTACCAGTATCTGATCTTAATATAAAATACTTTGCTCCAGTAGAGTATGATGAAAATGTATGTATAAAAGTTTGGGTAGAAAAATTAACAAGATTAAAAGTACATTTTTTGTATGAGTTTTATAATGAAGATGAAAGTATTTTATTTGCTAAAAGTTCTAGTATAAATGTTTTTACAGATAAAAATGGGAAACCTAAAAGAATAGAAAAAGAATTATTTGAAAAAATACGGGAAGGGGAATAAAATGAATAGAGCAAAACAAAAATTAGACGAATTATTAAGATACATTCTCGGAGAAATTGTTGAAAACCAAGAGGAAATTTTGATAAATTTAGTAGAAAAAAATGATACACTAACTTTAAAAGTTAAAGTGGCAAGTGGAGAGTTAGGAAAAGTTATTGGGAAAAATGGATTAACAGCTAATGCAATAAGGGGAGTGATGCAAGCAGCTGGAGTTAAAGACAAATTAAATGTTAATGTTGAATTTTTAGATTAACAGGGCTTTTTAGCCCTTTTTGTATGAAAGAATATATTAAGGAGTAAATATGGAATTATTTAAGATAGGAAAGATATCAGGTACTCATCATCTAAAAGGTACTATAAAAGTCACTACAGCCTTTGATAATATAGAATTATTAGAAGGAAATAAAGTAATGTTAGAAAATAAACAAGGTCTTAAAAAAGTTCTTGAAGTTTCTAAAGTAAAGAGGATTAACAATAAAATAGTATTACTTGATTTTGTAGGAATAGGAAATAAAACAGATGCTATGGCACTTATATCATATGACCTTTTTGTCAGACGTGATTTGCTTGGAGATATAAATGAAGAAGAGTACTATACGCAAGATTTAGTAGGTATGGATGTGTATAATAAAGATGAGTATCTTGGTCAAGTAGAAGATGTGATGGAAACAGGAGCACATGATATATATATAGTTGGAGAAGATGAAATAATGGTACCAGCTGTAGATGCCTTTGTACTTGAAATAGATTTTGATAATAAGAAAATAATTACAGATCTTCCAGAAGAACTATTAAACCTAAATAAATAGGGAGAAAAGATGAAGATAAATATATTAACCCTCTTTCCTCAAATGTTTGAAGGATTTAAGGGAGAAAGTATTATAAAAAGAGCTATAGAAGGAAATAAGGTTGAAGTAAATATTATTAATATAAGAGATTATACCTTTGATAAACATAATCAAGCTGATGATACTCCCTTTGGAGGAGGAGCTGGAATGGTTATGAAACCAGAACCATTATTTAGGGCTTTAGATGAAATTAATACAAATGGATTAGTAATATATACTAGTCCACAAGGGGAAAGATTTAACCAAAAAATAGCAAATAACTTTGCTAACGAAAAGGAAATAACTATTATTGCAGGTCACTATGAAGGTATAGATGAAAGAGTAGTAGAGAAATATGTAGATAGGGAAATTTCTTTGGGAGATTTTGTACTTACAGGTGGAGAACTTCCAGCTATGGTAATAGCCGATGCAGTTATTAGACTTTTGCCAGAAGTACTTGGGAATAAAGCTAGTTATGAAAATGACTCTTTCTTTAATGGTTTATTAGACCATCCCCATTATACTAGACCAGCGAATTATGAAGGAATGGAAGTACCAGAAGTTTTATTAAGTGGTCATCATAAAAACATAGAACTTTGGAGAAAAAAAGAGAGTTTAAAGAGAACTTTACTTAGAAGACCAAAGCTGTTAAAAAAGAAAATACTTGATAAAGTTGAGAAAAAACTTTTAGAAGAAATAAAGAAAGAATTAAAAGGTGATTAGATGCTTTATAAATTTAAGGATAAAAGTCCTATAATAAATGACAACTCTTTTGTTGCAGATGAGACATCTATAATAGGAGACGTTGTAGTAGAAGAAAATGCTTCTATTTGGTTTGGAGCTAGATTACGTGGAGACATAGAAAAGATTTTTGTAGGCAAAGGAAGTAATGTTCAAGATAATAGTACTCTACATACAGATTATGATACTCCTTGTATATTAGGAAATTATGTAACAATAGGACATAATGTAATAGTTCATGGAGCTGTAGTAGAAGATAATGTAATAGTTGGAATGCATAGCACTTTACTAAATGG
>CAZFBB010000217.1:0-3625 GCA_964517235.1 uncultured Fusobacteriaceae bacterium | reverse complement strand
AGCATTTGCAATTTTTGTAAAAAATCAGAGAAGATGGGTTGCAAAAGATTATGATGATAAATTGATTAAAAAGTGGTTTGATGAACTTGAAAAAAATGGATATACTACAGAGTATATTATGCCACATGCAGGATATCTTATAAATTTGGCTAATCCAGTAGATGAAAATTGGCAAAAATCCCTTGATGCCTTTGAAGATGAGATTAAAAGGTGTGAACAATTGGGACTTAAGTACTTAAATATCCATCCGGGAAGTCATTTAGGTCAAATAAGTGTTGAAGAGGGCGTTGAGAGAATAGCAAAAGCTATAAATATTTCTCTTGCAAATAGCAAGAATGTAACTGTTGTTCTTGAAAATACTGTTGGAAAAGGAAATACATTAGGTGGGAAGTTTGAAGAGCTAAGGGATATTATTGAAGGAGTAGAAGATAAAAGTAGAATAGGAGTCTTATTAGATACTTGTCACACTTTTGATGCTGGTTATGATATCAAAGATAATTATGACAAGGTCTTTGAAGAGTTTGATAATATAGTTGGATTTAAGTACCTAAAGGGAATACATTTAAATGATTCTATGTTTGGACTAGGTTCAAAAAAAGATAGGCATGAAAGTATAGGTAAAGGATTACTCGGAATGGATTTCTTTAAAAGATTTATTAATGATTCGAGATTTGATAATATGCCTATTACCCTTGAAACTATAGATGAAAGTATTTGGGAGGAAGAGATAAAACTACTTTATAGTCTAGTAGAAGATATTATATAATGTTTCTTAATTTTGAGCTACTGGGAAAAAAGTTCTGTTTAACAGAACTTTCTATACTTTGGTTTCAACATTTTGTTTTAGTTTGATATTTCTGTGAATAAATGAGAAGGTTTTTAATTTGGTAGACACTTTAATTTAAACGATATTTTTTAATATTAAAGAAGAAAGAGGGAGTAAATATGAAGAAAGATGAAAAACTAAAAAGTGGTTTTGCTAAATCACTTCATGATACTCGACTTAGTACTAAAGAAGATAGAAAAAAGAAGCTCAAGAGCTTATAAGGGAAAATATAAGAGCATTAAAATATCCAATTTTTCAAATTTTAATAAAGATTCTTTAACTAAAGACACTATTCAAATAAGAAATATATTAGGAGAACTATCGAAGAAAAAAGTTTGGATTAAGAGAATTGATTATGGAGAGTTTGTTGGAAAAATATGTTGCGAATATTTTGAAGAAATAAGAGAAAAGACATTAGGAAAAGAAATTTTTGGAATTATTAATTGGATTGATAAAAATGAATTATAAAAATTTTATATCTAAATCACATTCAATGCTGATTGCACCAGCAGGATATGGAAAAACCCACACAATAGCAGAATGTTTAGAGTACACAATAGGAAAGCAACTAGTATTAACGCACACACATGTAGGAGTTTCCTCAATAAAAGAAAAAATTAAGAAGAGGGGAATAGGTTCTTCTAACTATAATGTTGAAACAATTACAAGTTTTGCTCAGAAATATGTCATAGCCTTTTATGATAATAGTAAAATCCCACCTCAAGAAAACTCTAAAAAATATTATCCTTTTATAATAAATAAATTTTTAGAAATATTAGAGTTGAATCAAATAAAAAAAATTTTTACGTTGCGATTACTAGAGCTACTAAAAATTTAATAATTTATTCCAAAGCTAATAATTTGAAATCTAGTACTTTATTCCTATAAGGGGCAGTATAGTTCCTAATAGAGGTTACGAAGCCTACCAAAATCGTCTTAATAGAAGGTTTAGCCTTCTATTTTTTTTTAAGGAGGAATATGAACTGGTGTACTATTGATAATGAATTTATGAATTATTTGAGAGCGTTTGAGCCAAGAGTACCTAATACAAATTATGGAGATAAGTTTAAGCCTTTTTTTAGACCTTTATTTACAATTGGTGATTTACTCTATTGTGGAAATGTTAGTCACCACCCTAGACCTAGACATCTGAAAATGAAAAATTCTAAAGATTTCTATAAATTATATAATGGTAAAAAATTAATAGGAGTAGTAAACTTAAATTATATGTTTCCTGTTCCAACTTCATTAGTTATAAATGTAACAGGAAACAATATAGATAAATTTAGAAAATTCAAAGATGAAGAAGATAAAAGTAATTATTTATTCTTGCTTAGAAAAGAAATGCAAGCAATAAAAGCATACGGTTTAGATTCGAAGGCAGAAATACTATATAGATTTACGCAAGATTTCCCAGATCATTTTATAAGTAGAAGGGGTTTCAAATTTAAAGAATTAGAATTACATGCAAAAAAATACAAAGTTGATTAAAATATTTCTATATTAAAAAAAACTGCTCCCAAAAGCAGTTTCTTATATTCCTAACTTATCCTTAAGTGCTGACACTAATAAAGCAGAACAGTTTATATTCTTTTCTTTTACTAATCTATTTAGCCACTTTGGTATAGTTACATTCCTTCTTTCAGTCCTATTTTCCTCTTCATCTCTAATAGGTGGCATATAGACTTCAATTAACTGTACAAATTGATTGCTAGATACCTTTATATCAGTTGGCATACTTGATTTAGGAATCTCTTCCCCCTCTTCTTCTAAAGTATATAAGTATCCTCCTAATAAGTCTTTTGCCATATATAAAGCGTCTTCTAAATTATCACCACAAGTAAATATTTCTAAATCTGGAAATGAAATAGCATATTTTTCCTCTTCTGCTTCAAATATAGCAGGATAAATATATTTATCTTTCTTCATAGCATTACTCCTCCTCGCTAGAAAATATGAGGACAGGGCTTACTTAAGCCCAGCCTTTTTAAGGATGTTGTTATAAGTACCAATAGACATATCTTTTTTAGGGTGAGGAACTGGTATAATTCCAACACCTTTTTTAAAATACATGTGGTGACTTCCAACAATCCTTTTTAGAGTAAAGCCATTAGATTCTAATAACTTTACGAGGTCTTTTGAGTTATAACCCATTAAGTATTACCTTACTAATATTATACACATTTTAAGTGTGTATATCAATAATGGTTTGTCTATTAAAAATGTCTAAAAAGTATATAAAGCTTCTCTCTTCTCACCTTATAAAAAGAGAGAAATTAAAAGAAAACATTTTAAAATTTGTAGTGGAGAAAGATGGAGATAGCGAAAATTACAATTATATGTATACTTTTTAGCCAGAAATAAACCTTTATTATGCTACGCACCAAATGAAAAAGGGTTTAGCTTGACAGGGTCAATTTGTTACGATTCAACAGATATAAAATTAAGTGCTGATTTAAAAAGTCTGACAGTGTTTCTACTTCATATAGTTTTCTCCAATCACTTTTTGGTATAAAGTATCCTGTTCTTCCATTAAAAACTAACCTTGGATCTTTAATAGAATTTTCTATAGCTCTTCTATTCGTATTTATTTTTAAATCATTGGCTTTTATTCCATCTTCTAATTCACAAAGTCCCTTATGAGCTTTATCTCTTATTTCTTGCAAGTGCCAAGCTAAGCCATCATTCTCAACTGAGTTTACAAAATCCATTGTAAAAAAATCAGTAAAAAACCTTGCACCCCATTTACAAAAATTCGGTGAAAAGCCCACTCTTTCAAGGGTGGGATGAAAGCCGTTG
>CAZFBB010000216.1:0-3655 GCA_964517235.1 uncultured Fusobacteriaceae bacterium | reverse complement strand
TTGATTAACTATCATTTTGTTTTTTGTCCTAGATATAGAAGAAAAATATTTGATATTCAAAAACTAATTAAAGGTAAATATAATCTTGGTTCAACTTCTATCCAAGAATTAAAGGAAAAAGTACCAATGTGAATTGGTAGATTTTGTAATGTCCTATAAGTACCCAATAAAAGTATCGTACTATTAAGTGCGTAGTTGGCGACTACACCGCCTAAAGTTATTAGGTAATACGTCGACTCCCTGTAGTTTTGTTTAGAAACCTATAAAGTTAATTTGCCCTAAGAATCCCATTGCTTTAGCTGTGGGAGTGTCAAACTCTTTTCTTCTTGCAACAGAACTAATTATAAAAATTAATAGATTAAAAATTTAAAATAAATAATTTACAGTATAATTGTAATGTAGGGGAGGTAGCTATGAAAATTAATAAATCTTATATAACTAAAAATACTAATAATTCAATAAGAATTGAAAATAATATGTTAAAATTCCCAAAATTAGGATTATTAAAAACTAAGTTTCATAGGAAAATACCTCAAAATTATAAAATATTATCTGCTACTATTAGTCAAGTATTTAGAGTTGCTTATTTTGTTAGTATTACAATTGAATTTGAAAAAGAAATAGTGAAAACTCCAGGTAACAATAACATAGTAGGTTTAGATTTTTCAATGAAAGAATTGTTTGTTAGTTCTGAGAACTAAAGAGGTGATTATCCAAGATTTCTTCGTAGGTTAGAATTTGAACTTGTTAGAGCCCAAAAAACTATCACGTATGGTAAAACTTTCAAAGAATTGGTATAAACAAAAAATTAAAGTAGCAAAAATACACTATAAAATTAAAAACTCAAGATTTGATTTATTACATAAACTATCTATTCAATTAGTTAACAAATATAATGTTATCCCTATTGAAGACCTTAACATGAAAGGTATGAGTCAAGCATTGAAGTTCGGTAAAAGTGTATTTCATAATGGGTGGGGAATGTTTACATCAATGCTAAAATATAAAGTTGAACTAATAGGCAAGCAACTTGTAAAGATAGATAAATTCTATCCATCAAGTAAAACCTGTTGGGTTTGTGGTGCAGTAACAGAAGATTTTAAACTATCAGATAGGATATATACTTGCGAATGTGTAATTCGATAGATAGAGACCTAAACGCAAGTATAAATATAAAAATCAAGTTAAATTGTTGTTAAAATATCAAATATAAACAGGGTAGGGCTTACTCATAGAGCTTGGTATTGGATTTGCTAAATCCCAAGAAACCCCTTAAAAACTCTTTACATAGGTTTAGTGAGGGAGCGTGTTACAGTAACCCTATTTTATTCTATTTGATTAAACTCAAAGCTACTTTTATCATTTCATCAAAAGATTCTTGTCTTTCTTGCGGAGTTGTTTGTTCTCCCTTTAAAATATGGTCTGAGACAGTCATAATACTTAGAACTTCGACACTATATTTAGCTCCCAAAGTATATAATTCTGCACTTTCCATGTCTGCTCCTAATACACCATATTCAGTCCATTTATCAAAACCTTCATCACTATAAAATAAATCAGCTGTTAATATATTTCCAACTTTCAATTTATCCCTAATTCCCATTATTACACCATTATCATAAGCATTTTTTAACAGATTAAAAGTCGCAATAGGTGCAAAGTTATCTCCACCAAACCTTTTTTTATTGATATTAGAATCTGTACAGGCACCTTGCGCAAGGATTAAATCTCTAATATTTACATCCATTGATAAGGAACCACAACTACCTATTCTAATAAGTCTTTTTGCATCATAAAACTTAATTAGTTCTGTGGCATAAATAGAAATTGATGGCATTCCCATTCCAGTTCCTTGTATACTCACTCTTTTTCCATTGTAATAACCAGTATAACCATACATTCCTCTTACTTCATTATAGCAAGTAACATCTGTTAAAAAAGTTTCTGCTATCCATTTTGCCCTAAGAGGATCACCAGGCAACAATACTGTTTCTGCTACATTCTTTTTATCTCCAAAAATGTGTAGATGTTTAGACATAATTACCTCCTTCATATATATACTTTTATACCTCATATAAGATTAGAATGTCAATATTTGTAGTATAGAAATAAAGGAAATATATAGAGGTTATAATAAATGTTTATTAGAGATAGTTGATAAAATTAAGAAGTTTAATCTGTGTATAAAATAGAAAATATTTATTTTTTAGAAGAAAAATTAATCTAAAGTATTATGAAAGTTTTTTTTGAAAAAACAAATTTTTCAACAGACATAAGTGATAAATAGTAATTAAAATATAGTTAGATATGAAAAGGCCTATTTAAAAATTTTCTAAATATATTTGGGATAACCTTAGAAGGTAAGTAGAAAATAAGAACTATTTGACAAAAAAGTAAAATCATGATATTGTTTGTACATACAAGTATAAAAAAGAGGTATTTATGGAAATCAATTTATGTGAATGTAGTTTTTATTCTGCATCAAAATTAGGAAGAATATTTAGTAATAAAACTGAGGAGATATTTGCTTCATTGGGTTTAGGAGGAAATTATGCTTTGTTACTTACTGCTTTGTATGATTTTAAGTCTGTAACGCCTTTGGTTATTGCTGATGCAATATCACTAAGTCCAAGTACAATAACTAGATTTGTTGATAAACTAATACTTAAGGGTTATGTGATAAAAGAGATATCTGGTAAGAATAGTTTTATTTCTCTTACAAAAAAAGGAGAGGAAATTTATCCAGATTTACTTGAAGGTTGGAAAAGATTAAAGGAATATTATATAGAATTTTTAGGTGAGGATCTATATAATAAATATATAGAGATAAACAAAGAAGTTCTAAGTAAACTTGATGAAAAAAACTAATTTAGTTTTTTTAATAAAATATTTGCTTGTACAAACAATAGTTTAGTAGATAGAAAATACATTAGATAAGTTTTAATAAATAATAAGTAGCAGGTAACAAATACTATTATAGAATCAAAGAGTTTAAGTACTAACTAAACTAATTTCAAAAACTTGAATGTATCAACTCGAGCTAAAAATGGGTGGGAGTAATACTTTAAATTTAATTTTTGTATTTTAAATTATTAGTTATAAAGTGAAATAATATATTAAACTAAGTTTATTTTCATAAAAATACCTGTTTAAAAATAAGAAAACTTAATATATTTTTATTAATTTTATAAAAAACTAGAAATAAAATTTCTTAAATTTATATTTGTATGCACAAACAAAGGAGGAAGGATGAAAAAAGTTATTAAAATTTTAGGAGCGGTATTAATAGTGGGATTAATATGGTTTGGGTCGTTAGTTTATAAAATAATAAAAGAACAAAACAATATGAAACCAAGTGAAACAGGGGTATATAACGAAGAAGTAATTATACTTAGAGATACATATGTAAATATGTTTCTTGTAAGGGGAGAAGAAGGTTATGTAGCTATTGATGGAGGAAATAGTATTGAAGGAATTGAAAAAGCTTTAAAAGAAGTTGGAGTGAAGAAAGAGGAAATTAAAAATATTGTTTTGACTCACAGCGACATGGACCATGTAAAAGCCATTAAAATTTTTAAAGATGTAAATATATACCTTCCCCAAGATGAAGAAATAATGGTAACTGGAGAGAAAGCAAGATTATTTGGCATAGTAA
>CAZFBB010000215.1:0-3697 GCA_964517235.1 uncultured Fusobacteriaceae bacterium | reverse complement strand
TCAACTAAAAGAAGAGAAAGTATAGATTAGCAGGTATATCCTGCTCTTTTAATAAATAATAGTGACAATCTTTTTTAATATAGGATTTAGATTAATCAAATTGATTAAAAATAGAATTTTATTAAATAGGTATTTTTAGGTTGTTTTTTATATTAATTATAATAATAAAAAAATTGTAGCAGAATAAATGTTTTTTTTAGAGATTATAAAAGGATTGGCAGTATAGTAGGAAGTTTGTGATAAAAAGCTAATTGGTAAAGATAGTTTTGTTAGTTAATTTGTGGTAAAATTAAAGCTAGAGTTGTTTAGGGTCTATATATGGTTGTCGGAAATATAGACAAGCAATAAAGGAGGGAAATATGAGTGCAATATGGGGAAGAAATGTCCAAGTATCAATATTTGGAGAATCACATGGTAGTGCAATAGGAATAAATATTAGTGGCTTGCCAGCAGGTTTTGAAATAAATATGGATAAAGTAAGAAAAGATATGGCTAGAAGAGCTCCCGGACAAAGTGAACTTACTACTAGTCGAAAAGAAAAGGATGAATTTGAAATTTTAAGTGGTTATTTTGAGGAAAAAACAACAGGAAGCCCACTTGCAATTATTATTCCTAATACAAATCAAAGATCAAAGGATTATTCAGTATTAAAAGATGTCCTAAGGCCTGGTCATGCTGATTTTAGTGGGAAGGAAAGATATAGAAATCAAAATGACTATAGGGGCAGTGGACATTTTTCTGGAAGGATAACAGCTCCATTGGTATTTGCTGGAAGTGTAGCAAAACAAATATTAGCTAGTCAAGGTGTCTATATAGGTACACATATAAAAGCCATAGGGAAAGTAGAAGAAAGAGATTTTACCCCTGATGAACTTAATAAAAGTTTAGTAGAAAATCTTCAAATTATGTCTTTTCCTACTTTGGATGAGGAAAAAGCAGAACTTATGAAAAAAGAGATAATTGATGCAAAAGCAGATGAAGATTCGATAGGTGGAGTTATTGAAGTAGCAGTTATTGGTATGCCAGCAGGAGTTGGGAATCCATTTTTTGATTCAATAGAAAGCAGATTATCACATATGCTTTTTTCAATACCATCAGTAAAGGGAGTAGAGTTTGGTGCAGGATTTGAAATTGCAAAAATGAGAGGCTACGATGCAAATGATGAGCATTATATAAAAGATGGAATAATAAAAACTTACACAAATAATAATGGTGGTATCATCGGTGGAATAACAAATGGTATGCCTGTACAATTTAAATTAGCTATAAAACCACCTGCAAGTATAGGAAAAAAACAAAAAACAGTAAATTACAAAACAAAGGAAGAAACTGAATTAAAAGTAGAAGGCAGACATGACCCATGTATAGTTCCTAGAGCTATGGTAGTAGTAGAAGCTGCAACAGCTCTTTGTATGTTAGATTTTTTACTTGAAAAAAAGGGGTTTTAAGATGCTAAATTTAGAGGAACTACGGAGAGAGATAGACAATATAGATAAAAAGTTAGTAAAATTATTTGAAAATAGAATGGAAGTTGTATCTAAAATAGCTTTGTACAAAGTTGAAAATGATATGGAGGTTTTTGATAGAAGTAGGGAAGATATTTTACTTAAAAAAACTTCTAAATATCTAGATAATGAGGAGTTAAAAGGAGATCTTAATCTTTTTTTTACTAATCTTATGGATATTAGCAAATCTTATCAAAGGAGAAAAATAGAGAGTACGATACCTACAAGTTTGCTAAAAGGCAAGGAACTTACCAAAGTTGCTTACCAAGGAATACCAGGTAGCTTTAGCTATAGTGCTATGAAAAACTACTTTGGAAAAGTAGTAAAAAGTTTAAATTTTGACTCTTTTGAAGAGGTATTTGATGCTGTAGAAAGGGGAAGAGTTGATTATGGAATAGTTCCCTTTGAAAATTCTAGTACGGGAACTATAAAAGATAATTATGATTTGATAAGAGAAAGAAATTGTTATATAGTTGGAGAAGTAAAAATTCTTGTTAAACACAATCTTTTAGGAAAAGATAGTACTAAATTAGAAGAGATAAAAGAATTGTATTCGCATCCACAAGCATTTGAACAAAGTTCAAAGTATTTAAAAGACAAAGATTATAAATGTATTCCATATAAAAATACAGCTCTTAGTGCTGAATATGTTGCAAAATCATTGGAAAATATTGGAGCAATTGGAAGCATAGAGGCAGCTGAGCTTTATGGATTAAAGGTACTTGAAGAAAATATTAATGATAGCAATAAGAATCATACAAGATTTATTATTTTAGGAAAAGAAATTGAAGTAGAAGAAAATGCTAATAAGGTATCTATAGTTTTTTCTACACTGCATAAAGCAGGAGAATTGTTTACTATACTTGGAATATTAGCAGAAAAAAATATAAATATGTTAAGTATAAAATCTATACCTATTTTGGAAAAACCATGGGAATATTTTTTTTATATAGATGTTAATGGAAACTTGGAAGATAACATATTTAGAAAGGCTCTTGAAAAGGTGGAAGAAAAGAGTTATTTCTTTAAATTATTAGGAAATTATAAAGAGGGAAATTGATGAAATTAGGATTATTAGGAGAGAAGCTTACACATAGTTATTCACCTGAGATACATAGATTAGCTTTTGAAATTTTGGGGATAAAAGGATCTTATTATCTTTTTGAGAGAGAGATTGATAATATTCCCCTATTAGTTGAAAAACTTAGAAAAGAAGAGATTAATGGGTTTAATATAACTATTCCCTATAAAGAGGAGATAATCAAATATACCGATGAAGTATCTGATAAAGTTAAAAAAATAGGAGCATGTAATACTTTATTGAAAAAAAATGGTAAAATAATAGGTGAAAATACAGATTATTTTGGATTTAGGGAGACAGTAGAAAGATTAGCTTGTAATATGGAAAATAAAAAAGCTGTTGTTTTAGGTAGTGGTGGAAGTGCAAAAGCTGTAATTGAAGTTTTGCTTCATTTGGGAGCAGAAAAAATTTATCTAGTAAGTCGTAATAAGAAAAATATAAAATTTTCAAAAAATAAAACAGAATGGATAAATTATGAAGATTTAGAAGGAATAAAAGAAGCTCAATTAGTAGTAAATACTACACCTCTTGGAATGTATCCAAAAATTGGATTTAGTGCCCTTGAAAAGAGTTTGATGTTAAACTATAATTATGCTATAGATTTGATTTATAATCCTAAAGAAACTGAATTTTTAAAATATGCAAGAGAGTCTGGGTTGAAATATGACAATGGACTTTATATGTTGGTTGCCCAAGGATTAAGAGCAAATGAACTTTGGACAGGAAAGAAATTTAGTAATGATGAGATAGAAGAAATATATTATAAAATAAAAAAAATTGTATATGAGAAAAGAAAGATTAAAGGAGACTAATATGAAGTTTTTGGTAATAAATGGACCAAACTTGAACTTGTTAGGAGTAAGAGAAACTAGTATATATGGCACAAAAACTTATAAAGATTTAGTTGATGATATAACTGTATTTGCTAGGGAAAAGGGTGTAGAGGTAGAAGTAATCCAACATAATATAGAAGGTGAAATTGTAAATGAGATTCAAAGAGCTTTTTTTGAAAAATATGATGGATTAGTAATAAATCCTGCTGCTTATACACATTACAGTATAGCTATATTAGATGCAATTAAAGGGACAAATCTTCCAACTATTGAAGTTC
>CAZFBB010000214.1:0-3702 GCA_964517235.1 uncultured Fusobacteriaceae bacterium | reverse complement strand
TTATTGGGAAGTATAGAGTTTTATTTGGTAGATTTTTCATTTTACAAAGATAGAGCTTAAGTTGATTAGAGATTTTTTTAATTTATTTTTAAATTGAGATACTAGTATCTATTAATTTTTGAAAAAAATAGTATAATGAAAGAGAGAATATAATAGAAGGTAGTGTGGAATATGAAAGCAGTAGGATTAATTGTAGAATACAATCCATTTCATAATGGACATAAATATCATTTGGATAACTCACTAGAGCTTAGCAAATGTGATGTAAGTATAGCAATAATGAGTGGAAATTACTTGCAAAGGGGAGAACCTAGTATAGTTAATAAATGGTTAAGAACAAAGATGGCTCTAGCAAATGGAGTAGATGTAGTAGTAGAGCTACCATCCTTTTATTCAACAGGTGCTTCCACTAATTTTGCCTTTGGAGCAATACAGATTGCTAATGAATTAGAGGTAGATTCTATAGTTTTTGGTTCAGAGGTGGGGAATATAGAAAAACTAGAGGAAATGGCAAGATTGCAAATAGGTAAAAATAAGGGATTTAATAATATAATTAAGGAAGAAATGGCAAAGGGTCTTAGTTATCCTAATGCTATAAATAATGCTTATGAAGAAATACTTGGAATAAAGGGAATACTTAGTCCAAATAATATATTAGGGATAGAATATATAAAGGCAATTATAGAAAGTGGTAGTAAGATAAAAACATTTACGATAAAAAGAGAAAAAGCAGATTATTATCAAGAGGGTATAATAGAGAAAATAGCTAGTGCTACAGGTATAAGAAAGATGCTTGAAGAGAAAAAATACGATGAAGTAAGGGAGGTAGTACCAGAAAAAACCTATAAAATACTTATTAATAACTTGGATAAATTAAGTCACATTAAAGATATGTACCCTTATATTAGATATACAATTATTAGAGATAAAGATAGATTAAAGCATATACAAGATATGGAAGAAGGTTTATGGAACAGATTTTATCAAGTTGCTAAAGATGCAAAAACTTATGAAGAGTTTTTAAGTGGAATAAGTAGTAAAAGATATACGATTAGTAGAATAAAACGGATACTTGTTCATATATTGTTGGGAATAGAAGAGGTAGAAGTAGAAGAGGCAAAAAAAGAACTACCTTATGTTAGAATTTTAGGTTATAGTAAGAAAGGAGCAAAGTACCTTAAGAATTTAAAGAAAGAAAAGGAACTTAAATACATAATTTCTTTAAAAAATGCAGAAAAAATAGTTAATAAAAAAGAATATCTAGATAAAGAATTAGATAGAGATAGGATATACAAAAATTTTTATGATTATGAAGATGAAAAATTTGCAATAATTTATAGGGGGGACTGATGTTTTTTTTAGTAGGATTATTGGCTTTTGTTTTATCAGTTTATTTTGTCTATAGGTATATAATTGTTAATATTCAGAAATCAAGAAGAAGGACTTTAGAAGAAGTCTATAATAATAGGGAGTTATTGGAAAAGTATTCTATAGTTGCAATCAAAACACCAGAAGATTATGGACTTTCCTATGAAGAGGTAACTTTTAAATCCCTTGATAATTTGGATTTAAAAGGATGGTATATAAAAGGTGGAGAAAAGGGAATAGTAGTTTCTCACGGGAGAAGTGGAAATAGATTAAATGTATTAGAATATGTAGGATTATTAAAGGAAAAGGGATATTTTGATATATATTCTGTTCTTATATACGACCTTAGAAATGGAGGAGAGTCGACAGAAGCTCCAACAGGTGTAGGAGAATACTTTAGTAAAGATATAGCAGGTGCTATAAGATATATGAAGAATATTGGACATGAAAAGTTCTTATTATGGGGGTTTTCCATGGGAGCTCTTGGAACACTAAAGAGTATAGAAGATTATAAAAGAGATATAGAATACTCATTAGAGGGCTTGATACTAGATAGTCCCTTATCAAATGCAAAAGAAGTTCTTGCTTATAGTTTTGTAAAAGAAGGACATAATAGATTTATTAGTAAATTGTCTGTAGTTGCTTATAACTTTCACATGAGAGGAAGATTAAAAGATTATAGAATAGGTAGACTTATTAATAAAATAGATATAGATACCCTTATTTTTCAGTCTAAAGATGATATTATTACTCCTTTTGACATATTTGAAAGAGAGAAAGAATCTATATTGAATAGGAAGGTGAGGGTAGAAGTGTGGAATAGTGCCAAACACCTTTATCTTAGAAGAGTAGAAAAGGAAAGATATGATAAAATAATAGTAGAATTTATAGAAAAAATTAATGGAAATTAAAGGGGAAAAATTGGAAAAATTAAATAAAAAAATACAATTCGTTTATGGAGTAGGAGTATCTTATGCTATAATCGATCAAATATTTGCACAATGGGTATTATATTACTATCTGCCACCAGAAAATTCAGGACTTAAACCTATAATGGCTCCTATACTGATATCACTTGCTTTAGTACTATCAAGATTTATAGATATGATTATGGATCCTCTTGTTGGTTACTGGAGTGACAAATTTGATTCAAAATGGGGTAGACGTATACCATTTATTGCTCTTGGTGGGATACCATTAGGACTATTTACTATCTTGTTTTTTTACCCTATAACTTTTAGTCAAATGACTAGTTTTTGGTATTTGACTATAGTTGGAGGATTATTTTTTGTATTTTATACTTTTGTTGGAGGACCCTATAATGCAATAATACCAGAAATAGGGCATAATAAAAAAGAGAGATTAAACCTTAGCACTTGGCAGGCAGTATTTAGACTTGTCTATACAGCTATTGCAATAATTCTTCCGGGAGTATTAATAAAAGTATTTGGAAAGGGAGATACACAATTAGGCCTCAGAATGATGGTAATTACCCTTACAATAGTAGCTCTTTTAGGTATTTATTTTATGGTATTTACTTTACCAGAAAAAAAATACTCTCATGGACAAAAATCAGAAATTAAACTTTTGACTTCATTAAAAGTTACCTTAAAGGATAAAAACTTTATCTTTTATCTCTTTGGATTACTTTGCTTTTTTGTAGCATTTAATAACCTTAGAGCAAGTATGAATTATTATATAGAAGATATTATGGGCCTAGGTAAGGGAGCTATAACAATGGCAAGTGCTCTTATGTTTGGAGTATCCGCCTTATTCTTCTACCCAACAAATATACTTTCTAAAAAATATGGTTATAGAGTACTCATGTTAGTAGCTCTTGTATCAATGGGTCTTCTTTCTTTTGCCATATTCCAATTGAATAAAAGTATACCAAGCAATTTTGGCATGTATATTTTTGCACTTATGGGTATTCCTCTTGCAGGAGCAGCTTTTATCTTCCCACCAGCTATGTTAAGTGAAATTAGTTCAGTAGCAAGTGCAAAAAAAAATCTAAAAATAGAAGGGATGTATTTTGGAATTCAAGGTTTTTTCCTTAAATTGGCTTTTTTAATCTCTATAGCACTATTACCAATAATACTTGCAAGTGGAGCTGGAGCATCGATTATAGAGGCCATTAGTATGAAACCAGAAAGTGTATCGAAAGTGGGAGTATATAATACCAGTTTAGTATCTATGTTTTTTTTCCTATTATCCTTTGTATTTTACTTCTTTTATAAAGAAGAAAAAGTAATTTAATAATGAGTAATTAGTAGTAGCTAGTAGTTAACTTTAATGGGTGGATAATCCGCCCTTTTTTGTTAAAAGATTCTAGTA
>CAZFBB010000213.1:0-3758 GCA_964517235.1 uncultured Fusobacteriaceae bacterium | reverse complement strand
AAAAATAGCATTTTAAAAAATAAATATATAATTGAAAAGGTACTAAGTAAAGATGGTGGTTTTTCTATTATCTATTTGGCTAAAAATAAACTTACTAGAGAAAAAGTTGTTGTAAAGGAGCTTATAAGTAAAGGTGTTGAAAGAATAGAAAATGAAATTCACTGGAAAGATAAGTATCAATATATGGCTTTTTCTGAATTGTTTAAAGTAGAAGGAAAAGTATTGGAAGAAATGAGCCACAAAAATATAGTTAAATATCATGATATTTTTGAAGAAAATAACAGTATCTATTTAGTAATTGAATATGTAAAGGGTAAAACATTAAAGGAATATTATGAAAAAAGTAAAAACTTAGCACATACTATGGACATATTTGGTGAAATTCTTGAAGGGATAGAATATTTACATAAAAAGAACGTTGTTCACAGGGATATAAAACCAGATAATATAATAGTAAACTATGAAAAAAATAAGAAATTAAAGGTGAAAATAATTGATTTTGGTTCGGCTTGCAAACTTGATGAAAAAGATGATGATTTTATAAGAGTAACTAAAGGGTTTTCTCCTATCGAAATGTATGGAACAGAAAGTAAACAAGGATTTGAAACTGATATTTATAGTACCTTTGCTACTTTGTATTTTATGATAGAAGGAGAAAAACTTAAGAGTGCACCAGATAGAGTTTTTGAACCAGAGGTATTTTTTAATAAAAATATAGATGAAAGTCTTAAAAATTTGATTAAGAAGAATTTACATTTAGATTTGGAAAAAAGAGATAAGAATATAGAGAATATAAGAAAAAAACTAGTTATAGAAGGGGAAAATACTAGTTTAGAAGAAATAAAATACGAATTTTGGGAATAGGACATAGAAAAAAGGGGATTAAATGACAGATAAAGATAAATTAATAGATGTGAGGGAAGTATTTGATAATGAACTACGTGAAATGGAAAGTGGTTTTTTAAGAAAAGTATATAGAATATTCATTGGAGATTATTTTAAAGCTTTGATTAAAATTACAGAAGAAAGGCTTTTTAACTTGAAAAGGCAAGGATATTTGTCTAGAAAAAGGGAAAGGGAAGAAGTGATTTATCAAGGTATAGTTACCCTTGAAGAATTTGAGTATTCAAAAGATTCTTTATTTCCATATTTTCCAGAGGACATGGTAAAAGGAGATGAACTTAACCTATTTAATAGGGGAAATGAAGTTTTGGTAAAGGGTTTAATACTGGGAAAAAAAGAAAAAATATCTGAAATAGAAAACAGTATATATTTTGGAAGTTATTGGGTAGAAGGTGAAGAGAAAAAGTTTGAATATTTATTTGAAAGAGATAAAAGTTATTTGAAAGAAGAGGAAAAAATAAAAGAAATATATGAACAAAATAATATAAAGTGGACACCTATATTTGGGCCATATAGTAGAAAAATGTACAAATTAAAAGTAAAAAATATAAGTGAATTACAAGAGGATTTTGGAAAGATAGAAAAGCTTTCTTTTAATCACGATAATGTTGAGTTCTTAAAAGATTATATTTTAGTTTGGAATGTGAAAAGAGAAAAGGTACTTAGCACATCTGATTCTAGTTATAAAAATAATGGATATTATGAACACAGAATAGAAATAAGTAGTGAAAATAGGGTTATGGTAGACTTGCCAGAAGTTGAAATTGTAGATATTTTTAGAGATAGATTAGGCGATTTAATAGTTGCTGCTAAAACTAAAAATGTTATAAGTTGGGATATTTGCATAGTGAAAAAGAAGATAGAATTAATTGAATTTAAAGAGTTTAAGTATAAATTAGTTAGTAATGAGCAATATGAAGATTTTAGTGGGATTATGAAAAAAGTAAATGGTAGAAGAGTAAGAAGTATGGGAGAAATATACAGGTTATCAAAAGCATTTAAAAGTTTTGATAATATGGAAATAAAGGATATTAATCATAAAAAAAGAGATATTTGTATAAAAATACAGTTTGAAAAGGAAGATATATTTAAGGAAGAAATAAAAGGATTTTTTAAAGAATTATTATACGAAGAATTTTGGGAATCTAATTTTGAGATAATTATATGATTTTGGAAGAAGGAGGAGTAGAAGAAATAATGGGAAGTCGTGGAAATAGTAGCTATACTGGTGGGCATGATCAGCATGGAATGGCAAGAGAATATGAACAAAAGCATTTGGAAAAGCAACAAGAAGAAATAGAGGACAAAGATTATAAAAATGAAAAAATTGAGTTTTATAGACTTTCAAGAACATATGAAAGAGAAGATGTTTTTTTTGAGTTAAATAAAAAAAATATAGATAAACTTACCTTTGATTTGGGAGGAGAAGAAATTAGAGTAGAAGGTAGGTTTACCTATGAAGAAAGTGAAGAATATTTAAAATTAAAAAAGCAAGCGATGGAAAGCTCGATATTGCCATATGTTTATGAAGTGAGTGGTCAATATAACATGGCAGGGCAGAATAGAAAAGTTGAGGGCGAAATAAAAAATGTAAATTTCTATTTTGATATAGAAAGTGATTTTGAGTTTTCTCAAGGAATATTTAGTAAAAATAGTACTAAAAGAAGATTTTATATTGGAACTTTTAATGAATATGAAGTAGATGAAGGGCAAAAGTATGAAATAGTAATAAAACAAGATGATACTAAAACTTTAGTGGGAAAAATATCGTCGATATTTAATGAAATAGCTGGTATTTTAAAACAAATGGGAGTTGTATTAAGAGTAGCAGCTACAGGGAATTTAATAGGAATAATAATTGAAGGTGTTAATTCATTATTTATGATTATTGATTCCCTTGAAAAAGTATTTAATGTATTATCTGATTCGGAATATTTAAATCAAGAGGTAAACCTATTGAAATCGGTATTAAATGCAGTAGGAGCTTGTGTAGGAAGAGAAATTGATAAGTTAAAAAGAAAAGTTGGAGATTACACTGGAGATGATGTAGAAGTATTTTTCGAAAAGGCTACTTACGAAATTTTTATGAATATAACGGTTATTTATAGTGGTGTATCAGAAATAAAAGATGCAAAAGAAAATTTGACAAAGTTAGCTAATGAGAACAAAGCATATGAAAAATGGGAGAAAGAAGGAAAAACTTTTGATTTTAGTAATTCTTTAATTATTCGTGCAAAAAAGGGAGAAAAACTTAGTTATTTAGAGGGAAAATCTGAAAAAATATTTTATTTGAATCAATTACAAGGTATTTATAATGCTTATGGAACTATTGGTTCAAAAACTCATGAAGTATTAAGAAAATTATCAAATTTGATAGGGAATGGAATTGATGAAATTGGTGGAAATGAAGAATCGGGACAAAGTGGTCCTGTTATTCAAAATCAATATAATGTGGAAATAAAAAAAGATGGAAAGGTTATATTTACTTCATCAACAAGGCAGGTTAAAGCTGTAAACCTTTATTTTGATATGGATGATAGTAATGCAAAGGGAAGTAGAGAAAGGGAAGTAATAGTTCAAATATTTGGTGAGTTACCTTTTATACCAATAATTAATAATTTAGGAGCAAATTATAGGGAAAAAGAAAGTATTGTTGAAGAACTTTTGTTTTCAAAGGGAGTTAAATCAATCTTTGAAGTTAATTTGGATATATTTGCAGTTGATGGAGAAAAAGATGGAACTAGTTTGACTCATGAATCAACTATTAATTTGAAAAAAGCCATATTAATAGATTATAGTGAAAGTTATGCTTGTGCAGAAAAAAATAGTATAAAAGGAAAAAATGAAAGTTTTAC
>CAZFBB010000212.1:0-3759 GCA_964517235.1 uncultured Fusobacteriaceae bacterium | reverse complement strand
CCTACCCTGTATATATTTAATATTTTAACAACAATTTACCTTGATTTTTTATGTTGATACTTGCATTTAAATCTCTATCTATTGAGTGACCACATTGGCAAGTATACACTCTATCTGATAGTTTTAGGTCTTGTTTTACTGTACTACAAAGAGAACAGGTTTTACTTGATGGATAGAATTTATCTATCTTTACAAGTTGTTTGCCTGTTAGTTCTGTTTTATATTTAAGCATTGTAGTAAACATTCCCCAACCATTATCAGATACACTTTTGCCGAATTTTAATCCTTGGCTCATACCTTTCATATTAAGGTCTTCAATTGATATAGCCTTGTATTTATTCACTAATTGGGTAGATAGTTTGTGTAAAAAATCAAGTCTTGAGTTTTTAATTTTATAGTGTATTTTTGCTACTTTAGTTTTTTGTTTGTACCAATTATTTGAAAATTTTACCATACGTGATAGTTTTCTTTGTGCTTTAACAAGTTTAGATTCTAACATACGAAAAAATCTTGGATAATCAGCTCTTTGGTTTTCAGAACTAACAAAGAGTTCTTTCGTTGGAAAATCTAAACCTACTATGTTATTGTTGCTCGGCACTTGAACTATTTCTTTTTCAAATTCAGTTATGATACTAACAAAATAAGCACCTGTTGGTACTTGGCTAATAGTAGCAGATAATATTTTATGATTTTGAGGTATTTGTCTATGAAATTTAGCTTTTAATAATCCTAATTTGGGGAACTTCAACATATTGCCTTCAATTCTTATTGAATTGTTAGTATTTTTAGTTGTATAAGACTTGATATTATTTCTTTTAGATTTAAACTTAGGATATTTAGCTCTCTTTTGAAAAAAGTTTTTAAAAGCAGTATCTAAATTTCTAAGAGCAGATTGAAGGGAAACACTATCTACTTCTTTAAGCCAAATTAATTCTTTTTTCAAAGATGTTAATTCTTTGGCTTGATTAACAATAGGCACAAATGTATTAACAGAGAGATATTAGTTGATTTAAAGAAAATTTTTAAAAACATAATCGAGGGAAAGAATGGAAGTGTAATTGAATTCAATGGAGAGCCTAACCATGTATATTTATTATTTGAAACGCCTCCACAAGTTGAATTAGCAAAATTAGTTAATAGTCTAAAAACTGTTTCTTCAAGATTAATTAGGAAAAAACATAGTGAATATTTGAAAAAATATTATTGGAAACCTGTATTTTGGAGTAGATTTACTGTATTTTAACAACTGAAGGGGCAACAATAGAAATAATCGAAAAATATATCCGTTCTCAAGTAGGAGTTAAAGACTAAAACCCTTCCGATTCATCTCCCTCCCAAGTAGAGGAGGGAGTTTTATCGAAACAATTAAGATAAAAATTCTAAATAAAGATACAAATCTCTAAATTTCACAATTTCCTAAATAAAAAACAAGCTCAATGAGCTCATTTTCTATTCTTCCTCGATTTCAGTAACTTCAGCTGTTTCAAGGTTTTTACTGTAATAATCGATTACTACATCTGTTATTTCTTTTCTTGTTTCAGGTGTGATTGGATGTGCTATATCTTTGAATTCCCCGCTTGGCATTCTTCTACTAGGCATAGCAACGAACATCCCTTTTTGACCATCAATAATTTTCAACCCATGAATAACAAAACAGTCATCAAAAGTAATATCCGCATATGCTTTTAATTTTGCTTCATTTTCCCCTTTAATAACCCTTACTCTCACGTCTGTGATTTTCATGTTCTTTTGCACCTTCCTTTTTTGTTTTTTGTTTATATAAAGTCTGCTAGACATATAAAACAATCATCAAACTTCTCTTTTACCCTTCTATACAAATTTTGAGAAGTTTCCCTTTTAGTTAGTAAATAATAACAACTTCCACTTCCTGACATTTTAAAATTAGTATCTATTTCTTCTAGTCCCTCTTCAAAGGATTTGATTCTTTTATCTAAGACTAAAGCTGATTGTTGGAGATTATTTTCTATATTCAAATTAACTTCATTTATATTATTTTCTTTTAATCCTATAATAATCTTTTCAATATCTGCCCATTTTTTTTCTGTTAGCTTACTATACCCCTTGTATGCTTCTACTGTGCTTATTCCAAACTTAGGTTTAATTAGCAATATTTTAGTATCTAAGTTATTTTCAAGTACCTCTAACTTTTCACCTATTCCCTTTACCCTAGATGTCTTATTAATTAAGAAAAAAGGAATATCTGCCCCTACTTCTTTCCCAAGGTCTATCATTTCTTCTAAACTAAGATAATTATTATGAAATTCATTCAAAGCTTTCAAAAAAAAAGCTCCATTTGAACTCCCTCCACCAAGCCCTGCTTGTGAAGGTATTGTCTTACTTAAATATACACTAACTTTTTGTTTTTGTAAACCTGTATTATAATAATATGCATCATATATTTTATAAATAATGTTTCTTTTATCTTTGGGTATATAGCTCTTATTCGTTTCTATTTCTAAATTTCCTTCTTTTTCAAAAAAATTTATATCTAATTTATCAGATAAACTTACAGGAGCCATAATCATATCTAACAAATGATAATTATTTTCTGTTTTTCCTGTTATATTTAAACCTAAATTAATTTTTGCATTTGAATTTACACTAATTTTAATCATTACAAATCACCTAATGTATCTTCCTCTTTTACTTCTAACTTTCTAGTTTCAATTATTTTTATTAGTTCATTAGCCATGTCTTTTCCCACATTTCCACTAGGTATCTCTATTACTTCAGCTTTTATATATCTACTATAATATTCTACCTCTAATATGTCTCCTACTTTTAGTTCTGTTCCCGCTTTAGCAACTTTTCCATTAATTTTTACCTTTTTATTATCAATTACAGTTTTTGCAACTGGTCTTCTCTTAATTATTCTACTTACCTTCAAGAATTTATCTAATCTCATCTCTTCTCCTTTTATTTTTCTTTATATACACATTTTGCTTGATTCCAAATTTTATCGATTTCTCTCAGAGTTACTTTACTAATATCATAATTTTTTTCAACATACCTAAACCTTTTTTCAAACTTTTTATTTGCATCTGCAAGTGCTGAACTTGGTTCTACATCTAACATACAAGATATATTAATCAGTGAAAAAATTATATCTCCTACTTCTTCTTTAATATTTATCTTATTATTATTTTTAACGGCAATTTTTAATTCTTCAATTTCTTCTTCCACTTTTTCAAAAGCATCTTCTATACTTTCAAGTTCAAAACCTTTTTTAATTACTTTATTTTGAATTTTAAATGCTTTTTCTAAAGGTGGCATTGCTTTTGGAATTCCATCTAATATAGATTCTCTATCTTCATGTCCCTTTTCCTTCTTTTTTATTTCTTCCCAGTTTCTAACTACCTCATTACTGTCTTCTACTTTGACACTTCCAAATATATGAGGATGTCTTCTTATCAATTTTTCTCTAGCACTTTCTGCTACATTATAAATATCAAATTTATCTCTTTCAGACATAATCTCAGCCTGAAAAATAATTAAAAATAAAAGGTCTCCTAGCTCTTTTTTTAATTCTTCTCCATTTTCTTCATTCATTACTTCTATAACTTCATAACACTCTTCTACAAGCGATTTTTTTAATGTTTCTAAAGTTTGTTCCTTATCCCAAGGACAACCATTTGGTCCTCTTAGTATCTTCATTACTTCTACCAATTTTTCAAAACTGTTATTCATAATACCTCCTTACCTATAGTAACTCAAAGTTACCTAGCTTACAAGTACAAA
>CAZFBB010000211.1:0-3858 GCA_964517235.1 uncultured Fusobacteriaceae bacterium | reverse complement strand
TATGCTGGTGGAGATGAAGAAGTATTGGGGAAAATATCTATTATAGGAGCTTTGAACCTTTACTTAGATTTTATAAATTTATTTATATACCTTTTGAGAATATTTGGAAGAAAAAAATAGGATATCAAATTTTAAGTAATTTGAATCTTTTCTCAAGGGCTAATAAAAAAAGAATGGCTAAGTAGCCAAATGTATAAAATGGCTCCTGTATTTTTACAGGAGTCATTTTTTTAATCCTATTAATATAATTCTAAATCTTTTCTCTTAGTCTTCTTATTTGTTAATGCTTTTAGTATAGGACAAAAATTCTATGAAATTAAAGGTTCTTTCTTAAAGTTTTGGTCTTATAGATTCCAACAGATAAAGTCATTTTTTTTTTTAATAGAAAACATTAATAAAAACAAATTTTAAAATTAAAATTTTATTAAAAAAATTATATTAATGAAGATATGTTTTTTTATTAATAAAAATTAATTTTGTGTTTAAAATAAATTGGTAGAATATACAACAGCAAAAAATTACAAAATAGAAGGTAAAAGTAGGTGAAAATTGTAATATTAATGAATATTTATTGATTCAGAAATTTGAAATAAAAATTTAAACAAAAAAAATACAAAATATAAATAAAAAATATTTTTTAGTTAAGAAATATTTTGATATACATATTTTTTATAGATTATACTCATTTTGAAGAAAGAAATATAAATAAAAAAATAATTTTAATATTTTTATTAACAATGTTGTTGGTACTTGCAAAAACATTCTTAGTGTTTAAAGCCCATAAATATTATTTGGAATATTAACTTTGTAAGTGTTCAAAATATTATTTGAAAATATCAATTACAAAGTATATAAAGTTTTGTGCTGAAATCAGAATATCACAAGTGCACATATCCTATAGGAAGTAGTTGGGAGGTAGAAGTACAGAAATAAAATATAGGAGGTAAAGAAATGGATGAAGATAAGTTTGAAGTTTTAAGAGATGTAGAAGATTGATTATGCTGATAGGCAATGCAACTCTTTGTAGTTGGTAATAGATGAAATAGAGAGGTTTTACCTCTCTTTTCTTAAAGGAGGAATCATGAAAAAAATTATGTTTTCATTAGCTTTAATAGTTTTGTTTCTATCATGTAAAGGAGAGCAGGAGTTAGAAAGTACTCCTATAACTAAAAGGGAAGTTAAAGTGTGGATAAACGAGATGGAAGAGAAAAATTTTCCAGTAATATTAGTAACAGATGATGATGGAATGATATATATAAATAAAGAAAATTTTGAAAAATTAGTAAAGAATTTACCTCATTTTGAATATATAGAATCTGTTGGTGAAATAGTAGTATTTAGTTACGGAAATTCTAGAGTAGAAGTCGATTTTGATAGAAAGTGTTTAAATGGAGAGAATATTAGTGATAAAATAGGAACAAATTATGAGAGGTTGAAGGAATATTATGCAAGTAGACTAAGAGATAAAGATTATGAAATATTAAAAAAATACTTTGATTATGAAGCCAATAAGAATGAAGAAAAAAAAGAAATAAAGTTAAAATCAATAAAAGGACAGGAAGTTCTTGTATATGATATATTTACAAATATAGGGGCGGATGTTACAAAAGATAGTAAAAAAATAAAAACATTATATATTAATAATCCAACTTTTAGAAGAATATATATGAGTATTAAGACTAATGAATATTCGTTTGAGATATTAAAGAAGCAAATAGAAGCTCTTGTAAAACTTGATGTAGTTGATGAAGATAAAGTATTATATTTAGAAAAAAATAGAGAAAAATTTATAAAAAATTTTTATAAAGAAATTAATGAATTTTCAGGAATTTTAGATAGAGGTCATTTTGGAGTTGAATTAGCAGGAAGAGGGAAACAAGAGATATATGCGATGAAAGTAGGGGAAACTAAGATTTCAGATAGAGGAAATTCTATTATAAAAATAATAGATAAAGATACTGCATACCTAAAAATAAGTACATTTACTCCTAATCGTTATGATAATAAATCGGTTTTTCTTTTTGAAGAGTTTGAAAAATCTATGGACACAGTAAAAAAATACAAAAATTTAATTGTTGACGTAAGAAATAATTACGGTGGACATGTTGTTTCTGCAATGTATCTAGTTTCCTTACTTACCAACGAAGAAGTATATCAATATAATAAAGGAATAAGGGGAAATAGAAAATTAGTATTAGCAGATTTATCTATTGAAGAATATGATGGCAATTTAGTAGTTTTGGTTAATAGAGGATCTATAAGTGGAGGAACAATGTTTCCTACTATTATAAAGAGCAATAATTTGGGAGTAGTAATTGGTGAAAAAACAGGAGGGCAAACAGACCCAATTATTAAAAAAACTTTACCCAATGGTATAATAATTAGTTCAAGTTCTTTAAAATTTGATACAGATGAAAACTATAATAGTATAGACAAAGGAATGATTCCTGATATATTGATAGATGATATTGCAACAAAAAAAGACAAAGACCCAATTCTGACAAGGGCTCTTAATTATCTAAAAGAAATTAGTTAAAAAGAATGAGGATAATATGAAAAAAATCACAATTTCAGTAATTATAATTACTTTTAATGAAGAAAGGTGTATAAAAAGATGTTTGAATTCAATAAAAAAAATGGCAGATGAAATAATAGTTGTAGATTCTTGCTCGACAGATAGAACTAAAGAAATTGTTTTGAGTATGAATATGAAAACATTAAAATTTTATGATTATCAGTGGGAAAAGGATTTTTCAAAAGCAAGAAATTTTGGGTTGAAAAAAGCAACTAAAGAATGGGTTTTATATATAGATGCAGACGAATATTTGGAAGAAAAAAGTATTGAGAGTTTCAATAAAGAAATGGAAATATTAAATAAAGAAATACTTAAGGATTCATTTAAACTCTGTCCTAATATTATTAATCATGACGGTAGTGTAGCTTTTGATGTACCCAGAATGTTTTTTAGAAAAGGAAATATTAAATGGTATGGAAAAATTCATGAAGAAATTAGGTGCTATGAAAAAGCTTTAATTTCTAAGGTGATACCTATTTATTTAAAACATGATGGATATATGCCTGAGATAATCAAAGAAAAGAATAAAACAGAAAGAAATATAAAGTTATTAGAGGAAATGGTTAAAATTGAACCTGATAATTTAAGGTGGCAATATTTTTTAGTTAGAGATTCTCTAGGCTATTGGTCTAATGAAAAAAGTATAAATTACCTTAATGATTTAATAGGAAAAATAGAAAAGTTTAACATGTCAAAAGAAGATAAAGAAAGAAGAGTATTTAAATTATGTACCTATTTAGCTTCATTAACATTGTCAAAAGAAGACTTTGATGTAAAAATATTAGATAAGATGAACACTATAAAACCTAATAATAGCAATTCAATTTACTTTAAGCATCTAAGAGAATTAATTAAAATTAGAGCTTCCTTAAGTAATATCATAAATGAATTAAATGAGGAGATACCTAAACAGATGAAAGATGATTCGTGTATGATTCATAGTAAACATGAACACTTATATTTTTTGCAATATGTCTGTTTAAGTTTAGTTGGGAATAATACTTACTTTAAACAATATTTAAATAATAATAAAGATAAATATGTAGATACCTATATTTTAAAGCTTTTTGGAATAGAACTTAATTAATTTTCGTAGATAGAAATTTGTTAAGTACTATTAATCGTTCTAATTTTAATAGGATTTTTACTCTTTCTCTTTGGGGTGAAAAAGATTTGAATAAAAAAAGATTAGAAAATTTATATAATAAATTACAGGTTGAAGACAAAGAACTAGTTTTTTGAAAAAACATCATTACTTTTGTCTTGATACAAAAGTAATACAA
>CAZFBB010000210.1:0-3891 GCA_964517235.1 uncultured Fusobacteriaceae bacterium | reverse complement strand
ATCGTCATTTTTATTTTTCTATTTTTTACACCTCTATTTCCCTTGTATTTTCAGTCCTTCGAAGATTTTCGCATATATTCTCTTTTTTTTGCTTATTTTTTTCTTTGGACACCGTTAATTGCATACTTTTTCTTTCCTTCAAAAAACAAAAAAAGCCCATTTATATAGGCTTCGAACTTATTTCGAGTTTTTTCATATGATTTTGCTCAACCATTTCCATTTTCGCTAAAATTTGCCGTTTTTCTTTCATTTTCACTTGTATTTGCAACTCGTCAATTTTCTAAAAAACTTTTTTTTATCAATACTTTCAGACGATATTTTTAGTTTTTCTTTATAACCAAGTCACTAGCCCCCCTACATCAGTTCTTCTTCGTTCAATTCGATCATTCCATTTGATTATAAATTCATTCTTAAACTTCCTATATTTTATTTTTCGTACTTCTACTCCCCCTATCACATCCTATAGTATATGTGCACTTGGGATATTTTAATTTTCATAAAACTTTATTATAAATTAATTCATAAGTTTTAGTTCATTTAAAGGCCAGTATCTTAAAAGTAATTCTCCTTTTATTCTACTTTTTCCAATAAATCCCCAATACCTCGAATCATAACTATTTTTCGAATTATCTCCCAATACAAAATAATAATCTTCCTCTAGTTTAGAACTCCCCTTCATTATTAAATCCTTCATAATCTTTTCATCATAAACTGGACCTGTCAATTCTTTACTATTTAAATAAAATTCTCCTTGTGATATACCAAACTTTATTTTAGAATCAATTTTTAACATCTCTCTTGCTTCTAAAACTGTTATGTTATTTCTAAGAGTTAAAAATACTCCACTCTCTACTTTTACTTCTTTTCCCTGCTTTTTAACTGTTTTGCCACTCAACAAATCTTTTCTTTCATTTATATCTGTTATATAACTAAACAATTCATACAATTTATTTCGATGCTTTTTCCCATCTATTTTATAATTAAGTTCTCTTATGTCTAAAGATTGCCAATCAAGTTCATTTTTTTCTATTCTATCTTTTAACTTTTCAAAATCAAACTCGTCACTTTTTATTTCTAATATCATATTTTTCGTTGAAATCATGTCTCCTTTTTTAGGAATTTTCCATTTCTTATCTTTCATTATTCCCATTTGATAATACTTGATTTTATTTTTCATCTTTTCTTTTTCAATTAATATATTTCCATCTTTTTTTATTTCTATTGTTTCTCCTGGCAAACCAATTAACCTCTTTGTATATCTCAACTTATTCTTAACGGGTTCCTTAAATATTATAATTGAATTTCTTTTTATTGTTCCTAATCTAGGTCCTATCATATTCGCAAAAAATCTTTCACCAATTTTAACTGTTGGTTCCATAGATCCTGTCGGAACTTTAAAATTCCCTATATAATTAAACTGTATTAAAAATACTACTAAAATAAACATAATCCACGTTGTTATCTTATCTATTAAATTAATAATTAAGTTTAGCCTTTTCTCTTTTATACAAGATGTATATCTATTCAAACATTTTTTTATAAAATTTTTCTTGCACAGATATATATATTTTTCTTTTTTAAAATATATTGCAATACATAATGTCAACAAAATATACCATAAATAAATTCTCATTTTTTCTCCTTTATGCCTGACTATTCGTCTGGCTTTGATTTTTAGATTTTTTAATTAATGTAGAGGTTTTTTAACAAACCAAAAAACCTGTTAAATATCCTTGTTGTTTCATCCCTTTTTTCAAACCCTTCATCGGGCATCAGAAGTATCAAAACACCTGTCTATATTTTTGAAAATTCTTCTATAGTGTATGTTACTATACCTTTTCCTGAAATAATTAGTTTTATAATAATGGAAATTATAAAAATCAAAATAAAATTCTGTTTTTTCTCATTAATAACCTCCTAACTAGATTTAATTTATAAATAAAATTATTTTAATACTATTTTTATTACTATATTAAAGGAAATTATTAAATATGGAAAATTTTTCCTCTCGTAGTCTATTTCTTGAATTTTGATTTTGTTAAAGAAAATATATAATAAAGAAAAGGGTTTTAATTTGGCTTATAATAGATTTTGAGGTAGGAATATACCAGTAGAAAAACTGAAATATGAGCTAATAAAAAATGGGATAAAATAGAATTTAGAATAAAAAGTTTTTAGAATAATTTTTGATTAAGGTATATTAGGATAAATTTTCTTTAGATGAAATAATTAAAAATATTCATTCTCTTCCTTTCAACTATTTTTACTTTTTTGATTTTCACATTCTTCTTTTAACTTTTTAATGATTTTTTTTTCGTCTTTTAATCCTAAGTTTGATGATTGTGCTCCAAACTCAGGTGTATGTACAAAAGTTCTTTTCAATTATTTTATCTTTAACATTATTATTAAATTAATAATTATATTATCTTTGTAAAGAATCCACTATAATTAAAAAAATATGTTAATAAAAAAATAAATAAATTTTAAATCTAATTACTTGAATTTTAAAGTTTATTGGTGTTACAATGAACTAGATATTTAATTGGAGGTAGCAATGATTAAACTTAAACTACATCTACTCATGGCAGAACAAAGAATGTCTCAAAAAGAGGTATCTGAAAAAACAGGCATTCATACTCCAACTATCAATAGATACTCTCATGATACCTTTAAAAATTGATGGGGAACACATTAACATCTTGTGCTCTTTGTTTAATTGCAAAGTCCAAGACTTAATCGAATATACACCAGATGAAAATTAATTAAAATTTTAATAATACAGTCCAAAAAAACTTAGAACTAACAAGTTAAAATATCTTGACCTGCACTGTTTTAATTTCTTTTGTTTTATTTGCCCTTTGTTAAACGTAAATTTAAATTGTCTCTGTTAGAAAGGAGGAGGATTAGTGAAAAAAATACTAATATTTTTATGCCTAATTACAACTATTCTACTAGGTGAAACCCTCGAAGGAGTTGTCACATACGTAGTTGATGGTGATACTCTTCACCTTCAGACAAAATCTGAAGAATATAAAATCTGTTTCTATGGCGTTGACTCTCCTGAGAACACTCAAAAATATGGAACAGAATCAAAAGAATTTCTACTTAAAAAAGTATTAAATAAAAAGGTAACTGTAGAAGTAGAAAGTTCCGACCTACATGGTAGAAAAATTTGTAAAATCTATTATGATAATGACTATCTCAATGAAGAAGTAATAAAAAATGGATATGGATTGTGGAATGAATTTCATGCTAAAGATGACTACATCTTAAAAGACGCTCAAGAACATGCTCAAAAATACAAACTAGGACTATGGAAAGATAAAAATCCATCTGAATCGAAAAAACACGAAAAATCTGATAGCAAAAAATTCATCAAAAATGCTAATAATAGTTATTTTGAAGAAATGAGATAAAAGTAACAAAAGTAACTTAACTGTATATGTAACAAAAACAGGTAAAAAATGTCATCACAAAAAGTGTTCATATCTCTAAAATCTATCTATGCTAGTTATACTATTAAATAATCAGAAACACTAGGGAATAGAACTTGTAGTAAATTTTGAAAAATCTCAGAAGAAATTATTAAAAAAAACAGATATTTATATTGTAAGTGTCAAGAAGTATTACTATAATAATTTGGTTCTTTGTCAAGTGATATTAGTGAAAACTTAAAACAAATAAGCATGCCTAAGAGACTTTGGTAAAATTATCTACCAAAGTCTCTTTTGTATCCTACATTGTCAAATTAAATGCAACAATTATATATTTCACTGAAAAATGCCTCTTTGTACCCAACTTTTATTCTACTTCATCTCCCTCCTAAACAGACAAGGGAATTTTTTCAAAAGGAATAATTTAGATAAATATCTTTGTTTCTTTAGAAACCTA
>CAZFBB010000209.1:1492-3943 GCA_964517235.1 uncultured Fusobacteriaceae bacterium | reverse complement strand
AATCCTGAATTGTCAATTTAAATCAGAAAATAATATATGCTATTTTTTTTGATTTAATTATACAATTTCGGCAGATATTTACCTGATTAAAAGAGAAAAATAATATCCAAAAATTAAAAGTAAAAAAGTTGAAAATATACCTTATAAGATATATAATAACATGAGGGGGATATATGAAGTTTGAAATTGAATATTATAATTATGATGATATCGAAACTAAAGTAAAGAAAATTCCAATGAAAAAAATTCTTGAAAATTTTAAAAAAAATCCTAAACTAGAAACAAAATTTTTTAGGGAAATGGAACTATTGGAAGAATATGGTTGGCTTAATGAACCACATGTAAAAACTTTAGAGGACGGTTTATTTGAATTAAGAATTATACAAGGTAATAATCATGTAAGAACATTTTTCTTCTATGTAAAGGGAAGAAAATAATTATGACCCACGGTTGTATTAGAAAAACAAATAAAACCCCACGAAAAGAAATAAAAAAAGGGCTAGAGTATAAAAGGGAATATGAAGGGAGAAAAATAGGCATATCTATTTGTTTTAAGTTTTCACCAACACCACTTGACAAAGAGCCAATTTATATTATTCTTATTAGTCTTTTAGGTTTCTTTGTTTACAGTTTTTCAATATTAGGAAGTCAAATTGAAAATCAATTAATCTATGACTTAAGAAAAAAAACTTTTGAAAAACTTCAAAGATTAAGCTTGTCATATTATGATAAAAATTCTATTGGTTCTATAATGTCCAAAACCATTTCGGATGTGTCAAAATTAAGTTCAAATATAATTTGGAGTCTTGTTGATATATTTGGTGGATTTTCAATGATGATAGGAATTGCAGTAATAATGTTTACTATTAATCCAAAATTAGCAACTTTATCTCTTTTGACAGTACCAGTTGTAATGGGAGTAAGTATTTTCTTCCAAAAAAAAATGTTAATAGTCAATAGAGCAGTTCGTCAAATTAATTCTTTGATTACAGGTGCATACACAGAAGGAATACTTGGAGCTATGACTAGCAAAGTTTTAGTTAGAGAAGAAAAAAATATTAGAGAATTTAATAAATTATCAGAAAATATGAGAATTAAATCTATTAAATTTGTCAAGTTTTCAAGTTTTTACTTACCTTTAGTTGTATCTATTGGAAGTCTTGGAACTGCTCTTGTTTTAGTTTATGGAGGAAAAGCTGTAGATAATAACATTGTTTCCTATGGAACCTTAATATTATTTATTAGTTATACTTATAGGTTTTTTGAACCAATAGAAGAATTGGCGGTTGTTTTCTCTTCTTTTCAATCTGCTCAAGCTGCTTTAGAAAGAGTTGTTGAATTAGTAGAAAAAGAACCTAGTATTATTGATAGAGAAGAGGTCATTGAAAAATACGGGAATATATTTGAACAAAAAAAAGAAAACTGGGAGAAAATTCAAGGGGAAATTGAATTTAGAAATATCAATTTTGAATATGGAAATAATCAAGTAGTTCTTCAAAATTTCAATTTGAAAGTAAAAAAAGGAGAAAATATAGCTTTTGTGGGAGAAACAGGAAGTGGAAAGTCTACAATAGTTAATCTTCTTTGTAGATTTTATGAGCCTAATTCAGGAAAAATTTTGATTGATGGCATTGACTATAGAGATAGGTCTCAAAGTTGGTTACATAGTCAATTGGGATATGTACTTCAAACACCACATCTTTTTAGTGGATCTATCCTTGAAAATATATGTTATGGTAGTGAAAATATATCACGTAAAGAGGCTATAGAAGCTGCAAAGTTTGTAAATGCTCATAATTTCATTATGAAATTAAAAAATAATTATGATACAGAAGTAGGAGAGGGTGGTTCTACCCTTTCCACTGGAGAAAAACAATTAATCTCTTTTGCTAGGGCGATAATATCAAAACCAAAATTGTTTGTTCTTGATGAAGCAACTTCAAATATAGATACAGAAACAGAGCAATTGATTCAAAAATCAATTTATAAAATGCTTGAAGGAAGAACTTCTTTTATAATTGCACACAGGCTTTCTACCATAAGAAATGCCGATAGAATCCTTGTTATAAATAATGGAAAAATTGTTGAAAGTGGAAATCACAAAGAACTTTTGGGAAGGAAGTCAAAGTACTATAGACTTTACATGAAACAATTTAATGAAGAAAAAGAGATTGAGATATTAGGTAAAGATTATAGAATAGAGAATCTGGAAGCTAGATAATAGGTATTCCATTGTAGTCACTCAATTGATAGAGACCTAAATGTAAGTAGCAACATAAAAAATTCTCTTCAAAAGGCAGAATATAATATCTGTCTTTTTTAACTTTTTCTTTTCTTCAATATTTCCAGTTATCTCATCCTAAAAAAAGGGTCTAAATTTAAAAGTATTTGATTTGAGAAAAGTAATTTTGAAGGATAAAATAAAGTAAATATGAAATTAATTTAAAAAAA
>CAZFBB010000209.1:0-1392 GCA_964517235.1 uncultured Fusobacteriaceae bacterium | reverse complement strand
AGAAAAGTAATTTTGAAGGATAAAATAAAGTAAATATGAAATTAATTTAAAAAAAATTTTATAGGTTCTATTTTTCAAAAAAAGTTTACTGAAACTAAACACAATAATTAGTAGAACTCTACTTTTAAATTTTGAGGAAAAAATAACATATTAAAAATTTAATTTACTATGAAAAATGAATTTTCTGTTAAAAAGTATAGTGTTCTCAATGATTATAATAAAATAGGAAGTTTTTGCAAATTAGAGAAAAAAATAACTTTTAGCTCGAAAAAGATTCTTTTTTTATCTTTTATAATCAAAATTTTACCAAAAAAAATCATCTAAATTACCCCTTCTATTTCCAGTGCGAAATCAATTCAAATTCGACTATATTTGTTCTGTTTTAGTACCTTTAATTTTGACAAATAAAAGAACGTATGATAAAATAGACATTGTGTATAAAAATTTGTACTTTGGAGGTGCATATGATTGAATTAAAAAATATTTCAAAAAGTTTTGATGGGAAAACAAAAGTTATTGAAAATCTTAACTTAAAAATAAACAAAGGAGAACTTGTTGTTTTAATAGGAGAAAGTGGTTGTGGTAAAACTACAACAATGAAAATGCTAAACCTTTTAACAAAGCCAACAAGTGGTGAAATTTTAATCGAAAATGAAAATATAATCGATAAAAATATAATAGAACTTAGAAGGAATATAGGGTATGTAATTCAAAAAGTTGGATTATTTCCTCACATGACTGTAGGAGAAAATATTGAATTAGTACCAAAACTAAAAAAATGGGAACAAGAAGGAAGAAAACAAAAAGCTTTTGAACTTTTGGAACTAGTAGATTTAAATCCAGAAGATTATTACTATAGATACCCAAACGAGCTTAGTGGAGGACAACAACAAAGAATAGGTATAGCAAGGGCTCTTGCTGCAGATCCAGATATAATTTTAATGGACGAACCATTTAGTGCACTAGATCCTTTAACTAGAGAGATGTTGCAAGATGAACTTTTGAAAATTCAAGAAGAATTGTCAAAAACAATAGTATTTGTTACCCATGATATAGATGAAGCTCTTAAAATAGCTGATAAAATAGCTGTTATGCAAAATGGAAAAGTTCTACAATACGATACTCCTGAAGAAATTCTTAGAAGTCCAAAAACAGAATATGTAGAGTATTTTATAGGTAAAGAAAGATTATGGAAAACTCCTGAAATGGTACTTGCAAAAGATATTATGAAGAAAAGATTCTTTAAAATAAATAAAGAAGGAACAATTGCTAAAGCAGTAGAAGTAATGAAGGAAAAAAATGTTGAAACACTTTTTGTTGTAGAAAAAATTAAAGATAAACCACAAAAAGCACTTGGTGTTATTACACCAAAAATATTAAGAAAATATGAAA
>CAZFBB010000208.1:0-3976 GCA_964517235.1 uncultured Fusobacteriaceae bacterium | reverse complement strand
ATTTATAAATTTATTAAATTCAAATCTTTTCTACCAAAACTAAATACTTAACTCAAAATAATTTATTTAATCCAAAATTTCAAAATACTCTATTGCTTTTGTTAATATTGGGTCTCTATCTCCTTTTATTGCCACATCTTCTACAAGTATATCTGGTATCATTCCATTATCTATACTCTCAAAATTTTCATTTGTCATAACCACTAGTGTGCTATCTCTTACCACTATTCCATTAGGTAAAACTTTTTTCATAGTAGGGTCAGCTTGACCACCAGTTTTTTCTCCAATAACAATTCCTAATTTATTGCTTTTTACAAGACTTGGAAAGATTGTAGCTGCACTATAGGAACTCTTGTTAGCTAAAACAATTAAATTTCCTTTATATTCTCTTGGAGATAAATCTTCTACTTTAACTTTTTTATTTCCTTCCAAAGTTTTATAATAATGATATATATCTTTATTTGTTAAAAGTGATAAAAAATATACTTTATACATTAAAGAACCTCCACTATTATTTCTCACATCGATAATTAAATTTTTATATTTTTCTACTTCATCTATAATTTCTTCATATTCTTCAAAAAAATTATCAAATTTTCTATCATAGGAATTTTCACTAAATGTTCTAACTTTTAAATAAGCTATTTTGTCATCTAATATTTTTAACGTACTATTACCTATGTCAAAATGCTTTAAATCTCCTACATTTGCCAAATATGTTTTGTTATCAACTAAATTTTTCGTCATTCCAAAATGTCCCCTATTCACTTTTAATGAAAATTTTTTTATTTCTTTATAAAAATTATCGATAAATTTTTCTTTGTTTCCATCTAAGTAAAATAGTTCTTCTTCTTTTAGCAAACTTAACTTAATCATCTTTTCTACATCTTCCCTTATAATTTCAAATGAATATTCATTAGTTTTTCTACTCATAAATATCCCAGGGCTGTATGAATTTCCTACAATATATATAGTTTTTACTTTTTTAGAGTCTTTTGCAAAATTCATTTCTAAAGCTCTAGCTAAATCATAAATTAGTATCTCCTTTCCTTCTAAATTATTTAAAAAAAACTCTTCCTCCTCCCTTACAAATAACTTTCTTTCATAAGAAAAATATTTTTCATAAATAATTCCATTTTTTTCGCCCAAATTTTTCATTTTATCTATTTTTTTTCCATAACCCAAAAACTTTTTCCTTAGTTTTTTTTCTTTAAAATTAACTTCTACCCTATACTCCTTATTTTCCAATACAATCTTGTTTTCATCAGAATCTATATAATCAAAATTAACTAGGTTTTTTAACAATTTTTCCAAATTTTCCCTGTTTGCATAAATCATTCCATCATCATCAATTACATTAATTGTTGGATATTCTTCTTCTTCTAACTCTTCCTTCCAAATTTTAACTTCTCTTTCTATCTTGGGCATGCTTTCAACTTTAAATTTTTTTCCACACGAGATAATTAACCACAAAAAAATTAAAAATAACAATATTTTTTTCATTTTTATTCCCCCTTTAATCTTTTTATCTACCCTATCATATTTGATTTCTAAAATAGTTTAAAAAGATTTTTAAAGTTTTTCCATTTCTACATCTACTTCTATTGCATCATTTATTTTTTCATTTATATCACTTTTCCATTTTATTTAACTTAATATAAGTATACTATTAGTCCATTTTCAATAAAAGACACTCTTTTAAATTTATTCAACTAATTGTAATATTTTATTTTTTTTAGTTGAAATTTTATAAAACTTCAACTTTTCTACTAATTTTAAAGAGGAATTAAGTATATTTTCTAATTTATTACTAAAATTACTTAACTCGAAATAAGTTAAAATCATCACAATGCAAAATAATAAATTCAATAACATTCTACTAAGTCTATTAAAATAATCAAATCTTACCAATCTTTTTTGTTATAAAAAATACAAAACTTAATAAAATTTTTTAATTAAAATTATTAATTTTTATTATAAAGAATACTTTTTGGAAATTTTAAACAATATTTTTGTCTAAAAAAATATTGAACATTTACTTTTTTTTCATTTGAATATAAAATTGAATTTCTGTATTAATTTATATAAAAGGAGTAATAATGTTATTGACAATTTTTAATAAAGATGGAAAATATATGGGACACTACAAAATAGATAGAGGTACTTATATTCTTGTAGAAGAAAGGTGTAAAAAATGTTTAGGTTTATTTGATAAAAACATTAAAAATTACAATACATTAATAGAATCATTGCACTCAATAATGTTATCAGAAGAAGATATTTGTCATTATAAAGTAGAATTTCTATAGAACCTTTAGCAATTTTATTATAAGCATTTATGTAATTTTATTTGAATTTTTTAAAATAATTTATTTTGATTATTATATTTTTAATTTAACTATATTTCAAGGAGTAAATATGAAAAATCAAATAATAACAAATCAAATAAAAGAATTTTTATCTGTAACTAGGCTAAACTCTCAGGTTTTCAAAGTAAACCTAGAAAAATGGGAAGTTGATTTTTATTATAAACAAATGCTGTCATATGGAATAGATTCTAAAGAAATAAAAAAATATTTAGAATACTATAACAAAAGGAATTCTTTGAGGATTGATTAAAATACAAAAAAATCTAGTAACACATTCTAGACTTATTCCGCTGCAAAATGTAACTTCTTCATTCTGCAGTGGTCTCTTTAATTTTCGTATTTATTTTCTTTTAGATATCTTTTTAATTCAATTTGCAAACCTAATTTTTCTTCCATTAATTCATAGTATTTATCCTTTAATTTGTTCATATTTTTGATTTTTTCTAATACATTATCTATCTCTTCTTCCAAAGCAATTATTCTCCTTTCAATTTCTTCACTGCCCATATTAATCTTTCCCTCTTTCTATTTTATAGAATTTCTTAGCACAAATGAAATCAATTCAATTTCATCAAGTCTAAATGCTTTTTCCTTTTCCTCAAACTTTTCCCTTTCTTTTAAATAAATAAAATAGTTCAAACTACCTTTTAAATAAAGATTTTTCATATATTCATACCTTTTTTTTAACAGCTTGTACTCTGATTGACTTTTCAATTTCTTATTTAATAATTTTTCATATTGAATCTTTAGCAATTCATATGAAGTCTTCTCTTCTACCTCTACCAACTTCCTATTTTTTATAATTTGCTCCATTGTTATCTTTTTATCTTCTTTATCAAAATCTTTTTCAAAGGGTTTATATACAAATTTTATCTGGCCTAAACTAATTTCATTTTCAAAGTCATATTCAAAATTTAAAAGTATATTATCGCCAAATCTTTTTTTACTTAATTTCAAATTTTTATTTAGTATTTTTTCATCAATTATACTAATCATACTTCTATATTTATTCTCTACCAAAGTCCTTGACAAAGCAGAGTCATAGTCAAAAAAATCAAAATTTATTTCATTAGTCTTAAACAGATTTTTTAATTTATTTAAAGTTTCTTCTTTTTCAACCAAAAGCAAATCTGCTTCTTTTTTTAAATATCTTTTTTCTTCTAATATAAAATCAAACTCATACTGAGAACCTTCATTTATTTTCAACAAATTTTCATTTATTTCAATAATTTCTTCTATATTACTTTTTCTATTATTAATAATTTCTCTGCTAACTTCTACTCTCCTCAAAGTCATTAAATAATCTATTACTTCCGCCAAGTTGTCTATTTCTTTAATTTTATTTTCTAAGTTTAACCTTTCCTTTTCAAGATTTATTATATCTTTTTTTATCAAAAAAGAACTCTTAAAGATATTTGATAAACTATTTTCATAACCAAGTATCCTGCTTTCACTTTCTTTAAGACTAATATCTAAACTATCATTATAAAAAGTTTTAAAGTAAAAATTCTTGTAATCAACTTCTATCTGTAAGTCATTTTTTTTCATTTCCTCCTTTCCCCTTACAAATACTGGATTTAAGCTAAGACTTATATCTTTCCATTGAG
>CAZFBB010000207.1:0-3983 GCA_964517235.1 uncultured Fusobacteriaceae bacterium | reverse complement strand
TTCCTAAAATTGGATTCATTACTATAGGTGCTCCAAAAATAATTGGTTCATTTATATTAAATAATCCTGGAGCTATTGATAATTTTCCTATAGATTTTAGATGGTCACTTTTACTAAATGCAAGCATTATAGCTAAACCAAGTGTGGCTCCTGAACCACCTATATAAGCAAATTGATCTAAAAACCCTTGGGCAAATACTGTTTTTAACGTTTCTCCTGTTGCTATTGCATCAATATTAGTTTGCAAATTTGACAACATAAATGGTGTTATTATTCCTACAACTATATTTGCTCCATGTAAACCTGCAAACCACAAGAAGTGAATTATAAATAATACTAATAAAACTGCTGGTAATGTATCAGAAGCACTTATTAAAGGTTCAAATAATGATTGAATATATTTTGGTAATGTAGTTTCCATATTTGTAAAGAATATATTAATCGGATTAAATATTAATATAATTAATATTAAAGGAGTCAAAGATTCAAATGACCTAATAATTGCTGGTGGCACACTTTCTGGTAGTCTAATAACTAATTTTTTAGTCAATAAAAATTTATATATTTCTACTGATAAAAAAGCGCAAAATATTCCAGTAAAGATACCTTTTGCATCTGCAAAAGCCACTTGCATATTTCCACCATCGCTTGGAGTACTTAATAAGAAAAAAGTAAAAATTGAGAGTAAAGCTCCTGTTATCTTATTAAGATTATATTTTTCAGATAAACTTGCTCCTATACCAAAGACAACAAAGAAACTTGTGAGACCCATAGATACAAAGAATGGCTGTAGCCATTTTGTTCTGTGTGCAATCATTAAATCATCATACCATTTTTGATATAAAAATATCTCTGGATCCCTAAGGGGCAAACTAATTAATAATAATAAGAAAGACCCTACAATTAAAAATGGCATTGCAAATACAAATCCGTCTTTAATACTTGATAGATATCTATTGTTTGCCAATTTATTTGCAAATGGCAATAGATATCTATCTGAAAACTCATAAAATTTTTTCATTGTGACCTCCTAAATATTTCATATAATTGTTCTGTTAGGAGTTTAGTCTTTTTTTTTCTTAAAGTCAAATTCATTAAAGAAGCCTTCTTTCGTCTATTTACTAGCTAGGAAATAAACTGGAATATAGTACTTTCGTCTATAATAAGACGAAAAAAAATAAAATTATATTTGCATAATATATAAAAATATAGTAATATCGTCTATTGAAAGGAGATATTATGAGGTTAATTGAGTTTAGGTTTTGTTCAAAAATGTTAAAAATTGAACTAAAATTTATTAAATATATTTTAGATACTTTTGAAAGTCATACTGAAAATGATATTATTTATTATAAACTTCCTGAGTTAATTAAAAAGTTTAAAGTTAACGAAGATAAAATTGAAAAGATTCTTGATGCACTAGTTTCTAAAAGATATAGTTATATACTTTGCCTGAATAAAAAAAATATTCGGGGGAAATTTTCTTTTTTATCATCATTTTCTATAGATGGAAATGCTTTGATGCTAATAATGAGCAAAGAGGTGTTTGAAACGTTTACTCCAAATACTCCCTTTTATGAAAGTGATATTGATAGTTATTTTTGTTTAAAAAATAATAAGAGTATAAAACTTTTATTAGAAGTGAAAAGCAAGAAACAAGATGGACAAGGTTATGAAATTGATTTAAATGAATTTAAGAATATTTTAGAGATTAATAGTGAGTACAAAAGATTTTACGATTTTGAAAGATTCATATTAAATGATATTATAGATGATATTAATAAAAATAGTTATGTTAAAATAACATATCAAAAAATTAAAAAAGGAAAAAGTGTTAATTCTAAAGTAGAAGGTATTGTTTTTTATATGTTAGACAAAAAGCAAAAGTTATTAGTCAATGAAACTAATGAACTATTAGAACTTGTTAAGTATAGAATCAAAGATTTATCGACTATATATCACCTTATCAGAATGACCGTTAAAAAACACGGGTATCAATATGCAAAAGCTAATTTAGAAGAAGCTATGGATAAGAAAGGGCGAGCTCTTGATATAATTGTAATAAGAGCTTTAAAAGAAAATTGGGCTAATTTTAAAGCTACAACTATAGGGTCTAAGTCTTTAAAACTTCTTTATTCTGAAAGCGCTTTTTTTGCTCATTACGATTCTTTATTATATAATGTATATAATCAAATGAAGATTTTAGGATTAAATGTTGATTTTAACAAAGAAATTCGTAGACAAATGGCTTTATTTTCTCAAACTGAAAGAATTGAATACTCAGATAACCGTTTTAAAATACAAGTAAAGTATCATAGTGAAGGTAGAAGTAATATTAGAATATATCAAGTACTAACGTGATATGGTCACTATAATTATATAAAATATTTTGAATGGATTTATTGGGATGTAGTACTCGATAATCACTATGACTACCAAACTAAACTATAGAGCTAAATCCTACATTGCTTATATTTAATATTTTAACAATAATTTAGCTTGATTTTTTATGTTTATACTTTTATCCAACTTTAATGATTGAGCCACACCTTTCATGTTGAAGTTTTCGATTAAGGTAGCATTGTATTTATTAACTAATTAGATAGATAGTTTATGTAAAAAATCAAGTCTTGTATTTTTACTACTTTAGTTTTTTGTTTATACTAATCATTTGAAATTCCTCTAGAAAAATTAGTTAACAGTCTAAAAATTGTTTATTAAGGTTGATTGAAAAAAATTCAGATAAAAAGGAGCTATCCTATTAGCTCCTTTATTTCTATCATATTTTTTCTGTGCAAATATCGTTCACATTGTTTTTCTCTATCATAACCTAACATTATCCCAAGAATAAAATCTTTTTCATCAGATAATTTAGACAAATTTTCAACTCCAAGATTTCTTACTACTTCTACACAATTGTTACTTCCAAAAAAAAGATTAACATTACCATTTTTAATTTTATATACTTCATAATCAATATTTCTTCTTTTTAACTTAAAAATCATGTCATTTAATTTATCAATTGAGCATGTATGCAGAATCAAATTTCTAAGTCCCTTTTCATATTCATATAAATGGTGATTAAATACTTCCATAATAACTCTCCTAATTTATCAATTCACTAAATGTTTGCTTTAACCCTGTTACACCACTAGAATGTATTTTAATAATTCTGATACCGTATTTTTTACATATTTTACAACTTTCTATTGATAATTTATGGCTCACTGTATTTGTAAATAAAATACACGCATCAACATTTTTTATCTTTTTATCAAATTGAGGACATTTTTTGTTAAATAATTTACACCTACAATTAAATTCTTTTGCTACTTCTTTATACTCTCTCTCTATTCCTTTGACGCCTCCTACTATTGCTACTGAAGTCATTTTTCCTCCCTTGTAAGAGAGTAGTCTAAAGACTACTCAAATTCTTTATTTAAAATTTCAATCCAGTTACTAATTCTTTCTTCTGTTTTGTCCTCTTCATTGATTTGATCTATAGCAAGTCCTAATAATTTACCATCTCTTTCTCCAGTACTTCCACTGTATTCATAACCCTCTTTGTCTATTTGACCAACAAATGAAGCACCACTGTCTACTATTGCATCATAAATAATACCTATTGCGTCAACAAAAGTGCTTTCAAAACTTGCAGAATCTCCTGTTCCTAAAAATGCCACTTTTTTACCATTTAAATCTACATTTGCTAGTTCATCAAGGGCTCCTATCCAATCATCTTGTAATTCTCCATAACCCCATGTAGAACTGGCAAATATAAGATTACCATAATTTTCGATACTGTCAAAGCCGTCTGCTACATTATAAATATCAGCGCCTAGCTTTTCTCCAATCATGTCAGAGATTTCTTTAGTTGTTCCTGTTGTACTTCCATAATAAATAGCTGTTCTTTTCATTTTATCCTCCTATTTTTTGTTTTTAAAATACTTTGTTATTCAAAGTATAATATTAAAAAATAAAGG
>CAZFBB010000206.1:0-4076 GCA_964517235.1 uncultured Fusobacteriaceae bacterium | reverse complement strand
AAACACGGAGGTTTGAGTAGGATCTAAGGGAAGAGATATTAAAACAAGGATGTTTGTAGATAGTATTGATTGTAATACTCTTAATTTTAACATACAAGGTTTTAATAATGTTTCAATAGATTCTATAATGACAGCCGGTTTATGAAAAAGCATAAACTGGCTTTTTTAATTCTTAGGACAAGGATGTCCGCTTATAAAAATCAAGGAGGATACAAAATGAGAATCAACCATAACATAACAGCATTAAATGCTTACAGAAACTTAACAGCAACAAATGATAAAATAAACGAATCGCTAGAAAGATTGTCATCTGGTTACAGAATAAATAGAGCAGCAGATGATGCAGCAGGATTAGCAATATCTGAAAAGATGAGAGCACAAATTAGAGGGTTAGATATGGCTAAGAAAAACTCTCAAGATGCAATTTCTCTTATTCAAACAGCAGAAGGAGCTCTTAATGAAGCACATGCTATATTACAAAGAATGAGAGAATTAGCAGTTCAAGCAGCTAACGATACTAATACTGATAAAGATAGAGATGCAGTACAAAAAGAGATAGAGCAACTAAGATTAGAGTTGGATAGAATTAGTGATGCAACTGAATTTAATACGAAAAAATTAATAACTGGAGAGTTTTCAGAAAGTGGACTTAACTTCCAAATTGGAGCTAATGAAGGTCAAGTTGTTAATATGAAAATGAATGAAATGACTGCAGTAGCTTTAGGAATAGCTGGGTCTATGTCGGTGCAAGTACCAGTGAGAAATGAAGATGGAAGTATTGCACTTGATGAAAATGGAAATGCAATAACTGAAGAAAAAACAGAAAATGCAACAGTTTCAGTGGCGACTTCAGCAAATGCTGAAAAAGCAATTGCAATTATTAATAATGCAATAGAGAAAGTATCGGAAGAAAGAGCAAAATATGGTGCTATGCAAAATAGATTGGAGCATACAATTAACAATTTAAGAGTGAGTGCTGAAAACTTACAAGCAGCTGAATCAAGAATAAGAGATGCAGATATGGCAAGTGAGATAGTAGAGTTTAGTAAAAATAAGATTATTGCACAATCAGGTACTGCAATGCTTGCACAAGCTAATGCAGCTCCACAAGGTATCTTACAACTATTAAATGGATAATTGATAGTTTAAGGAGGCTAGTGCATGAAGATTAACTCAAATATTACAGCGATGACTACTAATAGGATGCTCACTGAAAGGTATGAGCATATGGGTAAAAAAATAGAGAAACTTAATTCTGGAAAGAGAGTAAATAGAGCTGGTGACGATAGTGCAGGACTTGCAATATCTGAAAAGATGAGAGCACAAATTAGAGGGCTGAATAAAGCTATGCAAAATACACAAGATGCTATAAATATGGTGGATACAGCAGAAGGAGCCCTTAATGAAACTCATGCAATTTTGCAAAGGATAAGAGAGCTTTCAGTACAATCAGCAAGTGATACAAATACAGATAAAGATAGAGAAAAGTTACAATTTGAAATAAAAGAATTGATAGTTGAAATCGATAAGATTGCAAAGCAAACACATTTTAATACTAAAAATCTTATAGATGGTCGTTATAAAGGTGGATTTAATTTCTTTGTTGGTCCTAACAAAGGAGATATTTATGGAGTAATAATTAATAATATGGATAGTGTGAGCTTAGGAGTAGAAAGCTTAGATTTGAGTAATCAAAAAAAAGCCAATAAAGCTATAATAGAAGTTGATAGGGCTATTGAAATAGTTGGAAGTGAAAGAGCAAAAATAGGAGCAACGCATAATAGATTAGAACATACTTTACAAAATATAAGATTAAAACATGATAATATGGCTAATGCTGAATCAAGAATAAGAAATGCAGATATGGCTAAGGAAATGACTGAATACACGGCAGATAAAATTATAATGCAAACAGGAGTGGCTGTACAAGCCCATGCTAATACTACCGCTCAAAGTGTATTAAAAATAATAGGTGCTTAGTTATAACTGTGGTTATTATCAACATATATTTTTATCAAAATACTTTTATAATTTAAATTTTTGAATATCAAAAATTTTGTTGATAATATCTATAGTTGTAAACTAAAAAATAAAAAAGGCAAGGATGCCACGTTAAATTTCAAGGAGGAAATAATTATGATAATCAATCACAACATTACAGCAATGAACGCGTACAGAAATCTTTCAACGGTAAATGAAAGAGTAGATAAAACTATGGAGAAATTATCTTCAGGTATGAGAATAAATAGAGCAGGAGATGACGCAGCAGGTCTTGCAATTTCAGAAAAAATGAGAGGTCAAATTAGAGGACTTACTATGGCAACAAAAAATGCCCAAGATGGTATTTCACTTATACAAACAGCTGAAGGAGCACTTAATGAATCACATGCAATTTTACAAAGAATGAGAGAGCTTGCAGTACAATCAGCTAATGATACTAATACTGGTGAAGATAGAGAAAAATTACAATTAGAAATGAATCAGTTAAGACAAGAGTTAGATAGAATCAGTGATACAACTGAGTTTAATACAAGAAAATTATTAACTGGAGAATATGCTGAACAAGGATTAGTATTCCACATAGGTGCTAATAAGGATCAAATTGTAAGTTTAACAGTTAATGATATGAGTGCAACAGCACTTGGAGTGCAAGGAGGAGAAGACACAGCAGCTTTATCAATCAGTACTCAATTAAATTCTGAAGATGCAATTAAAATAGTAAATGATGCCATTGAAAAAGTGTCTGAAGAGAGAGCGAAATTTGGAGCTTTACAAAATAGATTAGAACATACAATTAATAACTTAAGAGTAAGTGCAGAGAACTTACAAGCATCTGAATCAAGAATTAGAGATGCAGATATGGCACAAGAGATGGTAGCAATGTCTAAGGATAAAATCATATCGCAATCAGGTACTGCAATGCTTGCTCAAGCAAATGCAGCTCCACAAGGTGTTTTACAATTATTAAAAGGTTAATAAATGGCTTTGGAAGGAGCTTTGGCTCCTTCTAGAGTAGAGGTATTCTTCTATGTTTAGTCACTTTAACTGTTATTCTTTTTAAGGATAATAATTATGGTGATTATACACTAACTGCAAGGAAGCAGATATATATCAAGGAGGATACAAATATGAGAATTAACCATAATATTACAGCGATGAATGCTTACAGAAATTCTGTACAAACAAATGAGAGAGTGTCAAAAACTATGGAGAAATTATCTTCTGGTCAAAGGATTAATAGAGCAGGAGATGACGCAGCAGGTCTTGCAATTTCAGAAAAGATGAGAGGACAAATTAGAGGTCTTTCTATGGCGACAAAAAATGCTCAAGATGGAATATCTATGATACAAACAGCTGAGGGAGCATTGAATGAAACTCACGCAATTATTCAAAGAATGAGAGAACTAGCAGTACAATCAGCTAATGATACTAATACTGGTGAAGATAGAGAAAAATTACAACTTGAAGTAAGCCAATTAGTAGAAGAATTAGATAGAATAGCTAATACTACTGAATTTAATACAAGAGTTCTTTTAAATGGAGACTATGCTAATGATGGAGTAGTATTCCACATAGGTGCAAATAAAGACCAAAATGTTAATTTAACATTTAATAATATGAAAGCGGATGCCTTAGGTGTAGCAGAAATTGATATAACTAATCAAGCAGATTCAAACCAAGCTATTGAAACTATAAATGACGCATTAGAAACAATTTCTAGTGAAAGGGCAAAATTTGGAGCTATGCAAAATAGATTAGAGCATACAATTAACAACTTGAGAGTTGCTGAAGAGAACTTACAAGCATCTGAATCAAGAATTAGAGATGCAGATATGGCCAATGAAATGGTTAGTCTTAATAAAGACAAGATTATATCTCAAGCAGGTACAGCTATGCTTGCTCAAGCAAATACGACACCACAGGGAGTATTACAATTATTAAGATAGTAGTTCAACTTATTTCATAATTGATGTTAATATAGGAAGCTTCTACTGAATCTACTACAAGGGTAGAAGCCTCCTAAAGATTAAATTTCATTTAGTCACAATAGATAGCTTTATAGAGAATAAGGTTAT
>CAZFBB010000205.1:0-4167 GCA_964517235.1 uncultured Fusobacteriaceae bacterium | reverse complement strand
AAGTACTTTCCCTTGTTGATATAATTTTATTAGACGCATTATTTTAGGCTTTTTTCACTAAAAAGTCAACAAAAAAATATTTTTTTTATTTTCAACGCTAACCCTTTATTATCAATGGCTTGGAAGAAAAAACAAAAAACATAAATTTAGTAAAAGTAAATATTTTGTTTAAAATACTTTCATTTTTAAAAAAAATACATTAAGAAAAAAAGTCTTACTATATATATTATAGATAAAGATTATAAAAAAAGAAATCTTTTTTAAAGAAAAAATTATGTTTATTTATATTTTTATCTTTAAAGGAAAAAAGGCTTTTAAAAAGGAGTAAAATAGTATAAAATGTAGGTTGTTAGAGAAGGAGAAAAAATGAGAGATAAAAAAAATTTGTTAAATTTAAATTATAATCAATTAGAAGAATTTTCATTAAGTTTAGGCCTAAAAAAATTTAATGCAAAACAAATATATTCATGGATAAATGAAAAGTGTATAAGTGATATAGAGCATATGACTAATATTAGTAAAAAAATGAGGGAAAAACTTAGAGAAATAGCTTTTATACCTAATATTAATCTCGTAGATAAACAAGTTTCTAAAATAGATAACACAGAAAAATATTTATTTGAATTAAAAGATGGAAAAATGATAGAAACAGTGCTTATGAGACACCATAATAGAAATACTATATGTGTTTCTTCACAGGTAGGTTGTGCAGTAAGGTGTACTTTTTGTGCTACTGGAATAAATGGATTTAAAAGAGACCTTACTTATGATGAAATATTGAGTCAGGTATATTTTATTAAAAGAAGATTAGATAAAGATGGTGAAAGTATCAGAAATATAGTTTTTATGGGTATGGGAGAGCCACTTTTGAATTTAGAAAACGTAATGGAAACATTAAAAAGGTTAATAGACCCTATGGGACTTAATTTAAGTAAGAGGCGTATAACTATTTCTACTTCTGGCATAGTGCCCAAAATGGAAAAATTAATAGAGGAGGATTTGGCTGTTGAACTTGCTTTGTCTCTTCATGCAACAACCGATGAAGTTAGAAGGAAGATCATTCCTATTAATGATACTTATCCAATATGGCAATTAATAGAAGTTTTGAGAAAATACCAAAAGCATTCTAAAAGGAAAATTACTTTTGAATATATCTTAATAGATAATTTAAATGATTCATTAAAGGATGGAGAGAGACTGAGTAATTTAGTAAGAGAATTTGAATATGTAGTTAATATTATTCCTTATAATCCTGTAGAAGGTTTTTATCATAAGAGACCTAGTAGAAATAAAATATTTAAGTTTTATAATTATCTAAAGAATGATTTAGGGGTAAATGTAACTCTTCGTGGTGAAAAAGGAACAGATATAGATGGAGCATGTGGGCAACTTAGACAAAAACGTAAAAATATTAAATTGAAGTATGAAAGTGGGAAATTGAAGGAAGAAGTAGAAGTAAAAAAGGAAAAATAGAAATTTTTAAATAGAAAGAATAGATTAGAAGATTTGAGTAGCTAATAAATATTTGTTAGCTATTTTTAATTTGGCAGATGAATTTTATTAAAATTCAAAAAATAAAATAGAGCAATTGCTTGCTCTATTGGTAAGGTCATTTGCTCCCTAGTGGGAGTTGGATGAGAATGATTGATTCAATGTAATTATAATATATTTTCACAAAAAATACAACTATTTTATATAATATTTATAAATAAAACTATATCATAGTGTGAAGAACCCTGTTTTTTCCTGAGTTTTTTGCATAATAAAGCATTTCATCTGCTCTATTTATTCCTTCAGATAATTTCTCGTCAAAGATATCAACTTCACTTACTCCTATAGAAATAGTGTATTTAGGTAATGAATGGTTTTGATGTTTTTCTATTGATTTGCGTAAATATTCAGCAAAAGTAGTTCCTTCACTGAGATTATGATTTTCAAGTGCTACTATGAACTCATCTCCTCCAAATCTAGCAAAATAACCCTTTCCTTTACAATTCTTTAAGATTCTAGTTGATAAATCTATTATGACACTATCTCCTACCAGATGACCAAATCCGTCATTAATTCCTTTAAAATTATCTATATCTACTAATAATATTGATAATGAATTTAGTTTTTTTTCCTTTAATTCATTAAAGGAGTTTTCAACATGGGTATAGAAACAGCGCCTGTTATATAAGCCAGTTACATCATCTTTCATAGCTAATTTTTTTAAACTTTCCTTTTCTAAAGTTAATTCTAAAAGTTCATTTTTTAAATCAGTAATTGAAAACTTTGAAAAAATAACTTTATCTATTATTCCATCTTCATTTATGTAAGGTTGTATATGTGCTTCATACCATTCTAAATTATTGTTATTGTCTAAAGAATATCTTAGTTTAACTTTGTCCTTTAGTTTAATAGCATCTCTTATTTTGTCTAATATTGATTGTGCAATTTTCTCTGAAAAAAAATCTTTAATATTTTCTCCTTTTAATTTTTTGTTACATCCGAAAACTTCTAAGTAGTTGCCATTTATATCAAATATATATGTTGGTATTGGAAAAAAATCTAATAAATTACCTTCTATATTCACAATATGCCTCCCCTACTTTCTACTTAATATAATTATAATTTGAAATAATCAAAAATCAAATTTTTCTATAAAAAAATTAAGGGTTAGATTGAGCCCCTTAGAAATAAATTTAAAAAATGCAATTGTACATGTTAATTTTGAAACTCTTTAGAAGACAAAAGAACTTAGCCATAAATTAGACTAAGATAAAAGCAAAAAGAAAATTTATTAGATTAAAATTTTTAATTTATTATATGTAAAATTATTTTTTAATAGGATCAATTTATAAGTTATTTTAGTATTTAATATTTAAAAGCTTAGTTTTAATCCAATAAAAATCATTTTCTTTTTTTATAAGGCAGAAATCTGAGAATAATTTAACTAATTTTACTTTATCCCCTTTTTTACCATAATAAAATTTATAAATGTAATCTTGAATGCAGTACAATTTTTTCTCTTCTTTATAGATTAATTCATTTTTAACTTTAGTCATTTGTCCATTTAGAAGAATTTTACAAAGTGAAAAAGAAGAGCCCTCTTTTACTAATTCAATTTCATAATTTGGCCATCCTATCTTTATACTGTTATTTTTTACTTTTTCTGTGTTTTGTGTATTTTCTGCATCTTCTAATAGTTCGTAAGTATCAAGTAAATCCTCATGATAAGTATTAAAAATAGTTCCGTTAATATCTGAGATGATTTCTAGTGCATTTATTTGTCCTTCATCTTTGACACCAAAACCACCATCAATAGCAATGATTCTATTTTTCTTGTCTATTATAATTTCATTACTAAGACTATCTTTTCTATAATTACTACAAGGCCAGTGACCAACAATAACAGTTTTTTTACTATTATGACCTTTTTCTAAGAACTTATCTAGGTATAGCAACTGATTTTCCTTATCTTCTCTCCAATTATCTTTTTTTTCAATACCTGCATGTACAAAGATAAAATCTTTTGTTTCAATACCTATATGTAGTTTTTTAAGGAAATCTAAGTCTTCTTTGAAGTTTAATTTGATTAATTCTTGTATCTCTTGTCCATTCTTTTTTTCCATATTAATTTGGAGTTTTGAAAAGTAGAAGTCAAATAGACTTCCATATTTCTTGTATTTCATGTATTTAATAAGAACTTCATTAAAGTTTTCTTGAAATACACACTTTAAGAAAAAATCTTCATTATTACCTTTTAGTATATAAGTTTTTTCTCTCTTATTTAATTTTTTGAGATATTCAAGAACTTCTTTAGATTTAAGTCCTTTCTCTAAAAAATCACCTAAAATAATCAAATAGTCATTATCTTGTAAATTTGATTTTTTAATTAATTGAATAAAATGGTCATAGCCACCATGTATATCGCTTATTGCAATAAGTCTATAATTTTCATTTAAATTAATTTTTTTAATCACAGCTATTCCCCCTTAGTTATTAGAATAAAGGAAAAAAATTCATTTTTGACACTCCTACAGCTAAAGCAATGGGATTCTTAGGGCAAATCAACTTTATAGGTTTCTAAACAAAACTACAGGGAGTCGACGTATTACCTAATAACTTTGGGCGGTGTCGTCGCCAACTACGCACTTAATAGTACGATACTTTTATTGGGTGCTT
>CAZFBB010000204.1:0-4226 GCA_964517235.1 uncultured Fusobacteriaceae bacterium | reverse complement strand
TGTAAAAGTGCTATATATATTTCCAAATAAAAATTTAATATAGCTTTTTAATTACTTTACACCAAAGTTTTTATCTTTAATATATACTTTTCATTTTAAAAAAAACTTAAATGCCAAAAATATAATAAAACCTTTTATTATTCACAATCAAATATTGCTCATACTCTTATCATTTTTATACTATTAAATTAAAAACAATTAAAAGCTTTTATTGAAAAAATACAATAAAAACTTTAAAATAAATATCTTAAAAATTAAATTATTCCTTGTTTGCTAAATTAATATAGGAGTTTTACTAATAATATAACCATATTAAAGTCTCTAAAAAATAATTAAGCTATATAAAAATAAGACAAAGTCTACATATACTAATAGTTTTAAAAAAAAGTTTGAAATAAAGTAAAAACTCCTTCAAAGTTTTTAGTACAAATCAGGTCTAGCTTAAGATTTAATCTGTTAGATATTAACTATCTCTATCAATTTAATTATATTTGAAATTCTATTCTTTGTTTATACACTTGTTTTCAAAATTTCCTTGTTTATATAATATGCCACTCCATGTTCGTCGTTAGTCTTAGTAACATAATCTGCAATTGCCTTAATATCTTCTTCTGCATTTCCCATAGCTACTCCAATTCCTACACCTTCAAGTATCTCTATGTCATTATAGTCATCACCAAATGCTATACAATCTTTAAGTGATAAATTAAATTCTTTTAAAACTTTTTTTATTCCAACTAATTTATTTACCCCAACTCTACTAATTTGACCCAATATTCCCTTATCTGAAACTACAAGTTTATAATCATTTCCTAAAATTTCTTCTACTTTTTCTCTATTTACATTTTTCATTTCAAAAAGTATTTTAGGAGCATCATTAAAAATAAAATTCTCAAAATTTACTATTGTATGTGGTTCTTCTCCAAATAAATTTAATATCTTCTTATTTGTAAATAATACTTCTTTACTTTCCACTCCAATAAATCTATTTGGAAAAGCAGTTAATAATTCTTTTGTAATTCTTTTTACTTCATTTTTTATTATGAAATGGTTATACACTTTTTCATTATTAATATATATTTCTCCTCCATTATGACATATTAGGATATCTTCTAAGAGAAAATTAGGTAAAAGAGGCGTAACAACCCTCTTAGGTCTAGCCGTAGCAAATACAATTTTCCCCCCTTGTTCCTTAAAATCTCTAAGAGCACCTATATTTTCTTCTGATATTTTTTTTTCTGAATTTAATAATGTTCCATCTAGGTCTAATGATATTATTTTTTTCATAATACCTCCTCTATTTGTACTAAGATAAAAAAATCTATTTTGAAAGATTCAAGAAATAATTTTATTAAATTCTAATTTCTATAAAATTAAATAAAATTTGAAATTTTTAATTATTTTTTTAATCTTAATATTCATCTAAAAAATTATGAGTAACTCCTTTAGTCTTCCATTGTATACATTGATCTAAATTAATATTTTTTACTGAATTAAAAATTCTTGTTTTAATATCTTTATCTGTTTTTTCTAAACTGCTAATTAAGTCTTTTACCTCTTTTCTTTTGCTTGAGGTTTTTCCTGCTGCTACAGTACAACCACAATTCATAGGCAATATCCCATTATTACTCGTAAATTTTTTTATATCTCCTTCTCTCACGTAATATAATGGTCTTATTAATTCTATATCAAAATTTTGACTTTTTAACTTAGGCATCATAGTTTTAAAAGTACCAGCATAAAACATGTTAATCATAGTAGTTTCTATTACATCATCAAAATGATGTCCCAATGCTAGTTTATTACAGCCAAGTTCAGTTGCTTTAGCATATAAACTTCCTCTTCTCATTTTTGCACACATATAACAAGGGTATTCTTTTGCTACTTTTTCAGCTACCTTAAATATATTATCATCATAAATAATAGCTGGAATTCCTAAATAATCTAAATTTTTTTTCAAATTATCTAAATTCCTTTGATTAAATCCCGGATTCATAGAAATGAAGTGTAGCTCAAAATCTGTACTTTTTGTTCTTTTTAGTGTTTGAAATAATTTTGCTAGCAACAAACTATCTTTTCCTCCACTGATAGCAACAGCTACTTTATCTCCATCCTCTATCATTTTAAATTCTTTCATCCCTTTTATAAAGGGGGACCAAAGTTGTTTTTTATATTTTTTTTGAATGCTTCTCTCAATTTCTTTTAGCTCCTTTAAAGGATTAGTTGGTAATAGTACTTCACATCCAGAACCTTGTAAACTCATATACTCCTCCATCTCTAATTGTAGAATATTTTACCATATTTATCAAAATAATTAAAGATTATTTAAGTATTCTAGAGTTTCTTCACTTGATGAAATGTTTATATACTTTTGAACTAATTCAATAACAGTATCACCAATTTCCCACTTTATATCATATTTTTCATCTTTCCACTCTTCCTTAATAGTTACATCTATTTTTGCTCCATTCTCAACCAGTTTTTTAACTATTTCAATTGATGAAGTAGATGTAGTATTTATAGCTGCTATCATTAATGCTGTTGTTCCATCCTTTTGTTCTTTATTTATATTTGCTCCTTTACCTAATAGATATTCTATTATTTCAAATGTATTATTATTTCCAAATTGTACAGCTGCCATTAATGGAGTATACTCAAAGGAATTTACTGTATCTATATCTTCATATAAATCAACAAAATATTTAACAACTTCTACTCTATTTTCTTTCTCGCCATATATAATGGCCATTATTAAAGGAGTATAGTCAAGTTTATTTTCACTATAAATATCTCCACCATTAGATATAAGATATTCTATTATAGCTTCATTTTCTTTATCTTTATAGCTAAATATACTGTCATGAAGTGGATTATTTCCCATATTATCTTTATTCAAAATATCTGCCCCATGTAGATTTAGTAGATTCAATGTAGATACACTTGACTTTCCATATTTAACTAGTAGATTAATAGCATTTTCACCTAATTTATTTTTTTTATTTGGGTTAATTCCAGCTAATAATAAAAACTCTGTTAATTTATAATATACTTCATATTTACCAAACATAGCCGAATACATTAGCAATGTATTTTCTTCTTCGTCAACAACTTCAATATCTGCTTCCAGTGATAAGAATATAGGTAATAAATCTTGATTCTCTTTTTGAATTATATTCATTATTAAATTAAAAACTGGATTAATTCCATTTTTATTTTTTTTGTTTAAGTCCAGCTGTCCTTTTTTGTTTAATAAACTTAAATAATAACTTTTATTATTAAAATTTTGATTTTTTATCAAAATATCTATTGGTTTTTCTCCAATATTATTTTCATAATTTACATCTACTCCATTTTTTATAAAAAACTTAGCAAGCTCTATATCTAAAAATCCATTATAATCATTTGCTAAAATCCCTAAATAATTATCTTGATTTTTTCCTATTTTAATGTTTAAGTCTAAATTATAATCTAATAATTTTTTTATAATTTCCTCATTTATGTTGGAATATTGTTCAAGTAGAAGATATACTATTGCTGTTTTTTCATTTATATTTTTTTTGTTAACATCTAACTCTAATTCTAATAATATATCTAATATTTTTTCACCGTAATCATTTTGATAATTTAAAACACCGTAAATTATTAGATTATTTTCTTCTTTGTCTACAAAATCAAATTTATATCCTAGTTCTTTTAAGTATATTAACATTTCATAATCTATTTTATTACCTTTTTTTATAAGACTTGTAATAAATGTATCTTTTTCATCTAAGTAATAGTTAAAATTATAACCATTCTTATACATATCACTTATTATTAAATAATCTATTTTCTCTATTTCTTTTTTAAGCAAAAGACTTTTTAAATACTCTTTTTTATCTACTTCATTTTCAAACTTTTTCACTATTTCTTCTTTTTCATCATATAATTTTCTCTCAATTTCATTATTAGAACAAGCAAAAAAAATAAAAGATAATAATAATAATTTTCTCATAATAATCCCTCCATATCTATAGTTTACACTACTTTAACTTCAATGTAAAATGTATTTATGAAATAACTATACACTTATTACATAGAATTAATTCTACTTCAGAATGAAAAAAACATAAAGGAAATTACTAGATTTTTGACAAAATTTAATAAGAGCTTTTTTACTCGACTTGTGCGTTTTTTCAAAAAAAAATAGGCATCAGCCTTAAAATGTTGTAAAATTTGTTTCCATA
>CAZFBB010000203.1:0-4233 GCA_964517235.1 uncultured Fusobacteriaceae bacterium | reverse complement strand
ATTCAGAAAAAGTTATGGACCACTTTAATAATCCAAGAAATGTAGGAGTTATTGAAAATCCAGATGGGTATGGTAAAGTAGGAAGTCCTACATGTGGAGATGTTATGGAAATCTTCTTGAAGGTAGAAGAGGGAATAATTAAAGATGTTAAGTTTAGAACATTTGGATGTGCTTCAGCAATAGCTACTTCGTCTATATCAACAGAAATGATTATGAATAAAAAGGTAGAGGAAGCTTTAGAATTGACAAATAAAGCAGTGGCAAAAGCTCTTGATGGTCTTCCACCAGCAAAGATGCATTGCTCAGTTTTGGCTGAAGAAGCAATAAAAGAAGCAATAGAAGATTATATAAATAGAAATAAATAAATTTGTGAATAAAGCTGTGGATAATTCTCAGCTTTATTTTTTATCTGTATGTTTTGAAAAAATTTAGATGAGGATGAATGGGAGGATTTTAACCTTTGACATTGAATATATTTTTCAATTATCTTTGATAATTATGGTTAAAAAATTTTTGGTTTCATTTGAACAAAATTTATAAAAAAACAAAATAAATAGTAAAAAAATTGAAAATTTTGCTTAGATAAGCTAAACTTAAATTTTGATTATCAAATAATTTTAAATCTTTGTTAATCAAGGGTTATGAAAGGTAAAATAGAATTGGAATGTATTTTTTTAGGATAAAATAGAGGTTTAAACCTTTAAAATCAAGGATTCTAACCTTTTGTTCCTTGACAAGATAAGTCAGAAAGAGTAAAATGATAGAGTAAAGTTCACTAAAATAGTAAAGTTTTAAATTAGGAGGTTATTCATGTTAGAAATTAAAAACCTTACAAGTAAGGTAGAAGATAAAGATATACTTAAAGGATTAAATTTAAAGGTTAATAAAGGCGAGATTCACGTAATAATGGGACCAAATGGAGCAGGTAAATCTACATTGGGAAATATACTTATGGGTCACCCTAGACACGAACAAAGTGGTGGAGAAATTATTTTAGATGGAAAAAATCTTGAAGGTTTAGCTGCTGATGAGAGAGCAAAAGCTGGAATGTTTTTATCCTTTCAATATCCAGAAGAGATTCCGGGGGTTACAGTAGAAGACTTTTTAAGAAGTGCAAAAAATGCTATTGCAGACAAAAAATATTCAATATTCAAATTTAGAAAATTAATTGAAGAAAAAATGGAAGAATTGCATATTAAAAAAGATTATGCAGAAAGATATTTAAATGTAGGGTTCTCAGGTGGAGAAAAGAAAAAAAATGAGATTTTACAAATGGCAATATTGGAGCCTAAGGTAGCTATCTTGGATGAAACAGATTCTGGTCTTGATGTTGATGCTATTAAAGTAGTATATGAAGGAGTTAATAAACTAAGAACAGAAGATAATGCAATTATTATCATTACTCACTATAATAAAGTATTGCAATATTTAAAACCCGATCATGTACATATCCTTTATAATGGAAAGATTGTAAAGAGTGGTGGAATCGAGTTAGCTCATGAAATTGAAGAAAAAGGGTATGAAGAAATCAAGAAAGAATATAATTAAGAGGTGAAATTATGGCTGAAAAAACGTATGTTGCAGACATAGATAGAGGGATTTATGACATAATAAATAAAGAAGACCATAAATTCACAACTAATCAAGGTCTGTCTGAAGATATAGTAAGGGAAATAAGTGAAGAAAAAAATGAACCAGAATGGATGCTTAGTCATAGATTAAAATCACTAGAGGTGTATAATGCAAAACCTATGCCAACATGGGGAGCAGACCTTAGTGAACTTGATGTAAATGGAATTATTCACTATGTAAAACCAAATGCTAATTTGGAAGAAAACTGGGATGATGTACCAGATTATATAAAAGATACCTTTGATAGATTGGGAATACCAGAAGCGGAGAAAAAATCTCTTGCAGGAGTCGGGGCACAATACGATTCAGAAGTGGTTTACCATAATGTAAATAAGGAACTAGAGAAGCAAGGAGTAATTTATACAGATATAGAAACAGCTTTGCAAGAACATGAAGAAATTGTAAAAGAGTATTTTATGAAACTTATTACTATGAATGATCATAAGTTTTCTGCATTGCATGGTGCTGTTTGGTCTGGAGGGTCATTTGTATATGTACCAAAAGGTGTACATGTTGAATTACCTTTACAATCGTATTTTAGACTTAATGCAAAAGGTGCAGGTCAATTTGAGCATACATTAATAATTGTAGAAGAAGGAGCAAGTCTCCATTTTATAGAAGGTTGTTCTGCTCCTAAATATAGTAGTCAAGCACTACATGCTGGTGCTGTTGAACTATTTGTTAAGAAAAATGCAAAACTTAGATACTCAACAATAGAAAACTGGTCAAGGAATATGTATAACTTAAATACAAAAAGATGTGTTGTTGATGAAGGTGGAACTATTGAGTGGGTAAGTGGGTCATTTGGTTCTAGGGTAAGTATGTTATATCCAATGAGTATTCTTAGGGGAGAAAGAGCAAGAGCAGAATTTACAGGAATTACTTTTGCATCAAGTGGACAATATCTTGATACAGGAGCAAAAGTAGTCCATGCAGCACCAAATACTAGCTCTGTAGTAAACTCAAAATCTATCTCAAAAAATGGAGGAACTGCATTTTATAGAGGTTTACTTAAAATTGCTCCAAATGCTCATGGTTCAAAAGCTAATGTAAATTGTGAGTCGTTAATGCTTGATAATATATCAAAATCAGATACTGTACCAATAATAGAAATAATGAATGATGATGTTGATATAGGTCATGAGGCAAAAATTGGTAGAATTAGTGATGAAACTATATTCTATCTAATGAGTAGGGGAATATCGGAAGAAGAAGCTAAAGCAATGATTGTGAGAGGTTTTGTTGAACCTATTTCGAAGGAACTACCTCTTGAGTATGCTGTAGAACTTAATAACTTAATTGAATTGGAACTTGAAGGGACTATTGGGTGATATTATGAATAAAGAAATAATAAGTAAATATAGAGAAGATAATATTACATTTCTTGCTGATTTAGTACCTTCAAAATGGAAGAGAGTTGGATTTGAATTTGAACCTAGAGAATATGAACTAGAAAGCAAAGCTGTAGTAGAAGTAGAAGGAAATGTAAAGTATAAATATATAAGCAGTGATAACTTTGTTGATGATGACAGATTAGGTTTGGATAATTATATAAAAACTCTTGGAAAACTATATTATAACGGTGGTTATAGTATTGAAGTAGAAGGGAAGGGAAATAGAGCAAAATTTGTGTACACAGAAGATAATAAAGATATTATCGACTATAACTTTATTAATGTGGCAGAAGGCGCTCAAGTAGATTTAGTATTTGATTATAAGACTACAGAAGGATTAAGAAGTCTTAGAAATTCCACTTTTGTAATCAAAATAGGTGAAAGAGCAGATGTAAATATTATATTTGTTCAAAGAACAGCTCTTGATACAGATAGTTTTAGTTCTATAGTAATAGATGCTGAAAGAGATGCTCATATTAAAGAATATTTTGTAGAACTCGGAGGTAAGATTGCAAGTAGTAGTAATAGAGTGTATCTTGGTGAAAATACCATAAGTGAAACATATTCAATCTACTTAGCTGATAGAGATAGAAAAGTTGATTTGGAGTATTCTGCTTTTCATAAGGGTAGAAGAAGTGAGAGTATCATAGAAGGTAGAGGAATAGTCAAAGACAAAGCAAAAAAAGTATTTAGAGGCAATCTAAAATTTGAAAGAGGTTCAGTTAAATCAAAAGGTAGAGAAGAAGAGTTTGCTTTGTTATTAGATAAGGGTGTGAGAGCTGATTCTATACCTACTTTGCTTTGTGATGAAGATGATGTTATTGGAGAACATGCAGCAAGTGCAGGTTCCATCAATCAAAATAAATTATTTTATCTAACAAGCAGAGGACTTAGCCCAAAAGAAGCAGAAAAATTAGTGATTTTATCATCATTTAAACCTATTTTGGAAAAAATAGGAGATAAAAGTTTGGAAGAAGCGGTAGTAGAAGAGATTGAAAGAAGGGTATAGGTGATAGTGTGAGTTATAAAAAGGAATTTCCTATATTTGATTATCATCCAAATTTAGTATACTTAGATAGTGCTGCTACTTGTCAAAAACCTAAAGTAGTAATCGATGCTATTTATGAATATAATATAAAGTATAATGCAAGCCCTAATAGGGGAAGTTATAGTTTAAGTGTAGAAGCTACTAAAATATATAATAATG
>CAZFBB010000202.1:0-4240 GCA_964517235.1 uncultured Fusobacteriaceae bacterium | reverse complement strand
GATTAGGAAATCGTGTCTAAAAATTTGGAGTTATTCGATTTAGTTAACAAACTACTTAATTTGGCTTCTGAGGAGTTTTCTTATATTTCTGGGGATGAAGTTGAAGAGAGTGAGTTGAAGAGCTTTTTAGAGGAAAAGAAGAGGATTAGAGAAGAAATATCAATTCTTCTACCTCCAAAAGATATATTCCCAAATGATAAAGCAAAATTAAAGGAAATATTAGTTGAAACACATAAGTTAGAAGAAAAGATAGGAATTTGTTATAAAGAAAAATTAGATAAACTACAAATTAACCTAGGCAAACTGAATAAAGAAAAGAAATTAAAGGAAGCATATGCCAAAAGTGGTATGGATTTTGGAACAGATAACTTGAAATAGAAATGGAACAGTAGTATAATATAGATATATTTCATGGATTAAAAGGAGGTGTCTCATGAAGTTAACAGGTGCTTATGGAGGGATAAATCTAAATATTAAAAGAGAAGAGAACCTTAAGAAGTTTGAAAAGCTTGATAAAAGTGGAAAAAACTTAGGTGGAGTTAAAGCTGATATTTCTGGGGTGAATAAATTTGAAGCTTTAACAGCACAAACTTTAGAGCAAAGCAAATTTTATCAAACTAGAATATCTACTTTACAAAACTCAAAGGAAAACTTGGGCAATTTGATAGCTTACCTTCAAGAAGGAGAAGAGAATAACTTTAGAGATATACAAAAAGAAGTTGAAAGAGTTATATTAGAAGCTAATTATGAACAAGATGAAAATTTGAGAAATATTACTGTAGAAACACTTGGTTTAGTTGGGGAAGCCAGTGGAGTAGAGGTAGAAGAAGCTATAAGACAAGCTTTGCTTAAGCTGAAAAGTAAAGAAGAAGAATTAGATGAAAAAATAATTTCAGATGGAGAAGAAATTATGAAGATAAAACTTGCCTCTGAAAATATAAAAGCAGCAATATCTCAACTTGAGGACAATGAATCCCTTGCAAAAACTCTGGATATAGTAAAGGATGCCATAGAGAATAGTGGTTTGAATGTTCAAAATAGAGCATCACAAGTAAGAGTAATGAATTTATTAAATAACTAATTAAGCAGGAGCTCCTGAGCTTCTGCTTTTGTATTCTACAAAAAGATTGACTCTCATGACCAAAATATTTTATCTAGTTAGTATAGAAGTAATAAATTCCTTTTAGCATCTAATAATTAAGATATTATAATAGGAAAGAATCAAGCCATGTACATACCAGTAATTCCTTAATTATTAACTAATAACTAATTGTTCATAAAAAAAGGGCAGTTTCTAAGAAACCCTCCCTTTTTCTTTATATTAAGCAAATTTTATACTAATTTTTTTAATTCGTTAGCAACAAATTCAACTTTTGGACCAATAATTACTTGAACTGTATCTTTAGATGGTTTTAAAACACCTGAAGTTAATTTTTTAATTTTGGCAGCATCAACTATTTCTGAATCTTTTACTTCTAATCTTAGCCTTGTTGCACAGTTATCAACGTTAACTATATTTTCTTTTCCACCTAAATAAGTGTATAATGCTTTTGCCAAATCTCCATATGCATCAGTAGCAATTTCTTCTACATCCTCATTTTCATCTTCATCTTCTCTTCCAGGAGTTTTTAAATCTAATTTTACAATCAAGAACCTGAAAGTGAAGTAATATAATGCTGCGAAACCTACACCTAATACTAATAGCATATATGATTTGTTAACAAAAGGGCTCTTTAATGATAATACCCAGTCAATTGCTCCAGCTGAGAAGTTAAAGCCAGCAATCCATTGAAACTGAGCAGCTAAGAACATAGATAATGCAGTAAATCCAGCATGAATTAAGTACAACATAGGAGCTACGAACATAAATGCAAATTCTATAGGCTCAGTAACACCAGTTACAAATGCAGTAATCATACCAGCAAATATAAGACCCTTTACTCTGTCTTTGTTTTCAGGTCTAGAAGTATGGATAAATGCCATTCCAGCACCTAATAATCCAAACATCATAATAGGGAAGAATCCAGCCATGTACATTCCAGTCTCACCTTTAGTACCAATACCTTTCCAGAAGTTATTTAAGTCATTTATACCAGCAAAATCAAACCAGAATACAGCATTTAAAGCATGGTGTAACCCTAATGGGATTAATAATCTATTAAAGAACCCAAATAAAGCAGCACCAGCTGGTCCTAAATTAAGGAATGATTTACCAAATGAAGTAAGAGCTTGAAATATTGGTGGCCATACAAACATCAATACAAATGAAAAAAGTACAGCAGCAGCGGAAGTTAAAATAGGTACAAGTCTTCTTCCTGAGAAGAAAGCAAAAGCTTTATTTAACTCTACTTTATTAAATTTATTATAAATTTCTCCAGCAATAAGTCCCATTCCAATTCCAGTAAATGCATTTTGAATCTTTCCAAATGCCATGTGAACTTCTTCAACAGGAATACCTTTTAATTGAGCTACTGCTGAAGGTCCTAATAATTTGTTAACAATATGATAACCAACTAAAGCCGCTAAAGCAGACGAACCATGATTATCTTTAGCAATACCAAAAGCCACACCAACAGCGAATAACCATCCCATGTTATCTAAAATAGCTGCACCAGCTTGCACTAAGAAAGCAGCAAATTGATTATTACCTCCCCATCCAGTTGGGTCTAGAGCATAACCAATTCCTAACATTAAACCTGCTGCAGGTAATACAGCGATAGGCATCATTAAAGATTTACCAATCTTTTGAAGATACTTAAACATAACGTCCTCCTAAATTTTTATTAGATTTTTCTCTTTTAGAACTTAACTATTTTACGTCCGTGATAATTTGAACTAGGAATTACTTTTGTAATTTCATTCAGATTTTCATGGGTAACTTTTCCTGCCACAATAATTTTGTCATTAGTAATCTTAATCATTTCATTAAGTGTATCTTTTCCATCTAAGGCAGTGTTACAACCACCTGAACTAAGAATTTTATCAACACCTATCTCAATTAGTCTAGAACTAGAATTTACAATGTTACTAACTTCATCAATCGCTTTGTGAAATGTCACCTTCTTAGCATAAGAAAGTTCTATTAATTTACTTGTTCTTTCAAAATCTACTCTATGTTCCTCTGTAAGCAAACCGAATACAAAACCTTCAATAGGTAATTCTCTGAAAAGTTCAATATCCTTTTTCATTTTAAAAAATTCTTCGTCAGAGTAGACAAAATCTCCTCCTCTAGGTCTAATCATTATCCTAATTGGTATCTTTACTTCTTTAAGCAAATCTTTAGTAAGAGTTAAACTTGGAGTTGTGCCTCCAACTTCTAAATTGCTACAAAGCTCTATACAATTAGCACCATTTTTTTCTGCAAGTAGACCCTCTTCTAAAGATTCGATACAGGCTTCCAAAGAATATTTCATAAAACTCCTTTAGTCTTTTTTACTTTTTGACCTAAATTAAAACATAAAGCTTTTATATGGGAAGTATATAACCAAAATTAATCTTTGTCAACTAAAAAAGAAAAAAAGTTCCATTTAATTTCAAAAAAAACGTAAAAAAGTAAAAAAACTCCAAGAATTACAATGGTTCAAATAAAGTGAGAAAAAATCAAAAAAAATTTATATAGAAATACTCTTATAGATAAAATTTCATATAAAAAAAGTGAAATATGTGATATAATATAGAGAATTTGTAAAAGGAGGAGATATGTTTTTACCTACTACAGTAGATGAGATAAAAGAATTAGGTTGGAATGAATTAGATATAATTTTGGTCTCAGGAGACACCTATATAGATACATCATATAATGGAACTGCTGTAATAGGAAAAGTGCTATTAAATGCAGGTTTTAAAGTTGGCATAATTGCCCAGCCTAATATAGAAGATGAAAAAGATATTTTAAGATTGGGTTTTCCTAGATTATATTGGGCAGTGTCAGCTGGTTGTGTTGATTCTATGGTAGCAAACTATACAGCACTTAAAAAACGTAGGAAATCTGATGATTTTACTCCTGGAGGTATTAATAATAGGAGGCCAGACAGAGCTACTATAAAATACACTAATCTCATAAAGCAGTATACTAAAGAAAATCCAAAACCTATTGTTTTAGGGGGAATAGAAGCTAGTTTACGTAGGATAACACACTATGATTTTTGGACTAACAAACTTAGAAAATCAGTATTATTTGATGCAAAAGCAGATATACTTTCCTATGGTATGGGTGAAAAATCTATGGTAGAATTGGCTA